>JBEITC010000011.1:0-25338 GCA_040375075.1 Planctomycetota bacterium
ACGCACTTCAACGACCCGAAGGCGCTCGTCGAGGTCTCGCGCGGCCTCGGCGAGCCGATGGTCGGCATCGACATCCACCAGATGGCGCCGCAGGAGCGCCTCGCCGGCCGTGGCGTCTGAGCCGGGCGCGCCGCTCGTCGGCGTGCTCGCGCTGCAGGGCGACTTCGCCGACCACGAAGCGGCGCTGCAGGCGGCGGGCCTGCGCACGCGGCAGGTGCGCACGGCGGCCGACCTGCGCGGGCTGCACGGCCTCGTGCTGCCGGGCGGCGAGAGCACGACGATGCTCAAGCTGCTCGACGTCGACGGCCTGTGGGGCCCGCTCGGCGACGCGCTGCGCAGCGGCGTGCCGGTGTTTGCGACGTGCGCGGGCATGATATTGCTGGCCGACACGGTCGAGAACCCGAGCCAGCGCAGCTATGGCCTGCTGCCGATCACCGTGGTGCGCAACGGCTATGGCCGGCAGCTCCACTCCGGCACCTTCCCGCTGCGCAGCGATGTGCTGCCGGCGGGCACGACCGGCACGTTCATCCGCGCGCCGCGCGTCGCGGCGGTGGGCGAAGGGTGCGAGGTGCTGGCGTGGCGCGACGGCGATCCGGCGCTGGTGCAGAAGGGCGTGATCCTCGCGGCGGGGTTCCATCCGGAGCTGCAGCAGGGAGTGCATCCGGTGGTGGCGCGGTTTGCGGGGATGGTGCGGGCGCGCGCGGGGGTGGTGGGGGTGGGGTGAGTGGGGGTGGGGTTGCGTGGGGTCCAACCCGGGTACATGGGTGACAGTCTTGTCCGGGCACATAGGTGACAGTCGGCGCTGGCCTCGTGGCCGGCATCGGCTCCCTTGGCCGGATGCCATGGATCCAGACCGAGCCGGAGAGGGAGCGACGGAAGTTCGTGCAGGCGGCCCTGCGCCGTGAGGTCCCGATGAGCGAGCTGTGCGCGCGCTTCGGGATCAGCCGGAAGACGGACCTCAAAGATGCTGCAGCGGCACGCGGAAGCGGGCCTGCCTGGGCTTCGCGACGCCGCCAAAGACGCACCCCAACCAGACGCCACCGGAGCAGGAAGCCGCGATCCTGCGGGTGCGCAAGTCTTCCCGCGTGGGGCTCGAAGAAGATCCTCTGGAAGCTCGGCCGTGAGCGCCCCAGCGACGACTGGCCTGCGCGCAGCACCGTTGACGAGATCCTGCGACGCGCCGGTGTCGTGACAGAGCGCGGCAAGCGGCCGCGCCGGCAGCCGACGTCGCCACCGCGCGTCGAAGCGTTGGCGCCCAACGACGTCTGGTCGATGGACTCCAAGGGCTGGTTCCGCGTTGGTGACGGCACGCGCTGCGACCCGCTCACTATCAACGACTTGCACAGCCGTGCTTCGCTGGTCTGCCAGGCGATGGTGCAGCCGAAGTCCAACGACGTGCGGCGCCGGCTGGAAGAGGCATTCGGCGCGTTCGGACTGCCGAAGTACATGCTGAGCGACGGCGGGCCGCCATTCGGCTCCAACGGCCTTGGCAGGCTCTCGCGGCTCGGAGTCTGGCTCGTGCGGCTTGGCGTGACGCCGGTGCTCATCGAGCCGGGGCGGCCCGATCAGAATGGCCGGCACGAGCGCTTCCACGAGACGTTGAAGGCCGAGACCGCGATGCCGCCGCGGTCGTCGATTCGGGCGCAGCAGCAGGCCTTCGATCGCTTCCAGGAGACCTACAACCACGAGCGGCCGCACGAGGCGCTCGGCATGAAGCCGCCCGGCGAGGTGTACGAGCTGTCCGCGCGGCCGCTACCGAGCAGCCTGCCGGAGCATCAGTACGCGGACGGTCTCGAGCAGCGCAGCGTGCGCACCGACGGCAGCATCAAGTGGGACGGCGGCATGGTGTTCGTCGGCGAGGCGTTCGCTGGCGAGACCGTCGGACTGCAGGCCTGTGACGAGGGCCTCTGGCACGTGCAGCTCGGGCCGCTGCGCCTGGGCATCCTGCACGAGCGATCGCGCACAATCGTGCCGACGGCGGGCGGTGTCACCCATGTTCCAGGTTGCACAGTCCCTTGACCCTTCGGGCTTGCTTTGCTAGCCTATCTATCATGGAAGGAAAGCTCATTGCAGTGGCCCTTGTGCTTTGTGGCATTGCCTCTGCACAGCAGTGTAACCCAGGGATTTCTGGGGGCGTGTTTTATGCTCCGCCGGTTCCGCCAATCGGGATCGGATGCACTGGCACAGTTAGCTGGGATCCGTCCAGCTCCCTGCCGGAGTGCGGGCCGTGCTCATTCAACTGGCATGCAACGGTCACCATCTCCACCGGCGGAGTCCCTCTGGTGCCGGGGAATCTGCTCGTATGCGCATCGGTTGGCGGCAGCTTGGCCTGCGGTGCGTCTCCCCCCGGCTCTTTGGTGCAGACCGGCTCCAACCCCTTCACCTATCAGTTCACTTCGTCAGCATCCAACTTCACGATAAAGTGCCCGTCTGAGATGAAGCTGACCTTGGAGTGGAACCCTGCGCTTGGCTTCGTGAGCGCCCTTTCGATTGCTCTTTCTTGCACGGGCTGCTGACGCAATATAGCCAATTCGAGCCGTATGCCCACACTGGTCCGAGTCGCTTTCGTGGTGTCGCTCGCTTCGTTCGGAGTTTGGGCTATTTTTCTCAATGAGCAGTCAGAGGAGCCCCAGCAGGTATTTGTCTCGCCTACGCCTGTCGTGGTTGCCCAACCTGAGAAGGCGCATGTCGAAGTGGTTCAGGCCGACATGCAGACCAACGATGGTGAAAGGACTCATGCGGTCGTTGCTCCCGCTATCTCAGCCCCACTCCTGACCGTTGCCGGCGTGCTCGGGGAGCAGCTTTCCAAGCTTGGGTGGGGTAAGGGGAGTTGGGCCATCGTGCAGTCACCCCTGAAGTCAGTCGATTCGGTGCTCGCGGACTCGGCCTGCAACCCGAAGGGCAAGTTGGTCTCGTCTGCCGCGTATCGCGAGCTTGCGGTCCTGGTTGAGGCCTACAGCAAGGAAGCAGGTCCGGTCTACGAACGAGCCGGGCAACTGAAGCAAGACGGCTTGCTACGTGCGGTCCAACAAGGGCGATTCGTCAGCAACGTCACCAAGGTTCCCAATGTCCTCGAGCCTGCCGAGACTCGTCGCGCCATGGCAGAGGGGCTCCAGCAATCGAGTTCGATGCGGCAGGACCTCGAGGCGCGCATCGGCCTGCCGGCCACAGAGTGGCGTTGGGCAGAGACCACGGCAGCTGGGCCGGATGGCACACCGATCCGCGCCTTGTCATGGTTCACGCGACGCGAAGAACCCGACTACTTCGCGACCTACGAGCAATTCCAGGCTCTCACGGACCAGCATCGGGAACGGCTGCGGGCGTTCTTCGAGCGCCAGCCCTGACCCGACCCATGGTCGTCACCGTGGTGTGGTGGCCGGCATGCTCGCGGTGGTGCCCGGTGCGATCGCGGTGTGGCTCGCACTGCCGACCGACTAGCGCATTGTGCGACCCTGCCACGTTCGTGCGCGTTCCCGGCTGACAGCCGCGAACGCACATGAACTGCCTGAAGTCGATCCCGCTCGCGGCCCTGGCCCCGGTGCCGTCGCGCAGATTCCCGACTCCTTCCAACCCGCCGCACCGACCCTGTCGCCCACGGCCGCCATGGCGCTGCCGTGCGTCCCGGTGCACACGCACACGACGCAGCCCGGCGACGCGCCGCACGGCATCTGGGCCGCCGGCCGCGATTGGAAGGCGAGCGGCCACGACGGCATGACCTTCGTGCCGAAGCTCGGTCGCTCGTACCCGCACAACCAACCGTGGTCGTGGCGCCGGTCGTACGTCGCCAGCAAGCAGAACGCCGCGCCAGTGCCCGTCTGCGGGTGCCACACCGCAGTGGCCGCCGCCGCAGTCACCGGCAGCGTTTGCCGTGGGCGGACCTGCTGCGGCGCGTGTTTGGCATCGACGTGCTGGTCTGCCCGCAGTGCGCGGGCCCGCGGCGCGTGCTGGCGGCGATCCACGATCCGGCGGCGATCGCGCGGTTGATCGCGGCGCTCGGGCTGACTGCGGCGGGGGCCGATCCGTCAGGGTGCCGGGCACCGCCGGCTGCGCAAGGGGACGCTGCCGACGACGACGACACTGCGCAGTGACGGTGTGGGGCGAAGTTGCGGTCGCTGGCCGGTCGTGGCGTGGGAGCGGTGTGCTCACGCGGCGGGAACGCGGCGGCATGGGGCCGGGGATCGGTGCGTGCGGGCGGTTGCTGCCGGGTTAACTGGGTCGCGCGCAGGGGGAAGGCTCGCGGTGGTGGGGCCGGGGTGGTCCGGGACCGGTGCTTGAACTTCCTACGCGCGTTCGTCGGCGAGGCGTTCGCTGGCGAGACCGTCGGACTGCAGGCATGCGACGAGGGGCTGTGGCACGCGCAGCTCGGGTCGCTGCGCCTGGGCGTCCTGCACGAGAGATCGCGCACGATCGTGCCGACGGCAGGCGGCGTCACCCATGTGCCCGGACACGGTGAGGCATGACGATTCGCCGCCTGGCAGCGACCGGCCGTGCGGCGGCCAACCCGGGCGCCCCGCTGGATTAGGGGGCCGCTCCATCCTCGTCGCTTCGCTCCTCGGATTCCGCAGCCCCCGAACCCAGCGGCCCCTGGTCCACGGGGCGTCTGGCGGGGAGCGGACTGTTACCGATGTGCCCGGCAGAAGTGTCACCCATGTTCCCGGTTGCACAGTCCGCGCGCCCGGTGAAGGGGTCGCGCATGGGCGACGACAGGCGCGCGTGCAATGTGAGTCCGTCCAGCAAGCCGGAAGCGAAGGCGGTCCGGACCCGCTGCGCCCGCGTTCCGCGCCGACTACCCCGATCTGGCCCCGCCCGCGCCTCCGCCGCTACCCTGACCATGTGCCCGTCCTCGAGATCCACACCACGATCCGCGCGCCGATCGAACGCGTCTTCGACCTGTGCCGCAGCATCGACGCGCACGCCGCGGCGGCGACCGGCAGCAGCGAACGCGCGATCGCCGGCCGCACGACGGGCCTGCTCGAACTCGGCGAGACGGTGACCTGGTCGGCGCGACACTTCGGACTGCGCTGGCAACTGACGAGCCGCATGGTGGCGCTCGACCGGCCGCGGCACTTCCGCGATGCGATGGTGGCGGGCGTGTTCCGCCGCTTCGACCACGACCACGTGTTCCGCCAGGAGGGCGACTTCACGCACGCCGTCGACGTGTTCGACTACACGAGCCCGCTCGGCGTGCTCGGTCGGATGGCAGACGCGCTGCTGGTGCAGGGCCACATGCAGCGCTTCCTCGAAGAGCGCATGCGCACGATCCGCGAACTCGCGGAAGGCGACGGCTGGCGGCGGTTCCTGCCGCCGGTTTGAGACGTAGCACTGCGCTCGGCGCATGCGCAGCTGCCAGCCGTTCGCGGCGCGAGGGCAGCGTGTTCGCGCGGCGGGGACGCGGCGGAAGCGCTCCGGGGCCGGCAGATTGCGACCGGGCAGTCAGGGTCGCGCGCAGGGCGGTCTGGCGGCAGCGGGTCCCGGGTGGTCCCTGACCGGCGCTGGAACGTCCTCGCCGCCGCCATATGGGGCGCTGGCGGACCGTGGCGCCGACTCCTAGTCCGTCCGCACGACTTCCAGCGGCGGCTGCTTCCATTGGCCTGCGAGCGCCGTCTCCTTGGGCCAATAGAGGCGCAACACGGCCAGGAACGGGCCTGCGGGCGCGGGCAGCCAGTTGGCTTCCTTGTCCTTGCCGGGCGAGTCGCTCTGGACGTACAGCGTCAGGCCGCCATCGGCGTCCCGCTGCAGTTGCGGCAGCATCGGCGAGTTGATGAGGTAGCGATCGATGGGGTTGGCGGTGAGCAGGCTCGCCGGCATCTCGTACATCGTCAGCGACCAGAAGGCATTCGCCGGCGGCAACTGGTCCGGCGCGAAACGCAGCACATAACGGTTCTTCGACGCATCCAGCTTCGCGCCGTCCGCGTCCACCGCGTAGATCGGATACATGGCTTCCGCCTTCGAGTTGCCATAGATGCCCAGAATGGCGGCGGCCATGCGGTAGAGATAGTTGCCCTTGAGGTACTCCCGCGTGCCGAACAGGTCGCCGCTGGTCACCTTGCCTGTGTCCATCTCGCGCTTCTTGAGGGCGTCGAACGCCAGCCACGCGTCGGCCATGCCCGCTTCCATGGCCTTCTTCGTCCCCGCGTCCAGCTGCGACGCGTCGAACGTCTTGCCCGCGCCGACGCCGATCCGCGCGAAGCGCGCCATCAGGCCCTTCTCCGATGCCACGGTCGGACAGAGCTGCAGCACGAAGTTGAGGACGTGGAACACCTCCAGCGACGTCTTCTGCGCCTCGGGCGTCAGCGGCGTCACGAACGCGATCGACGGCGCCGGCTCCGGCGCCGGCCGGCCGAGGAACGCCGAGAGCGGCTGCACCTTGTAGCCGGCCTGGACCTTCTTCACGTTGTCGAGGTCGCCGGGATGGAACAGCTGCGTGCGGTAGACGACGAGCAGCAACTCCGTCTCGGACCGCACGACCTGCTTGATGCCGGCAGGCGTCGCGCCCTTCCAGCCGGGACCGGCGATCAGAAAGCTGCCGCCGTCGTTGCCGGTGGCGCGGCTGCCGAGGTACGCGAAGTTGTGCGTGTAGAGGTCGATCAACTGCGCCGAGAAGTACCGCTCCTTCTCGATGGCGGGCACGGAGAGCACGATCGGCTCGGCCCGCAGGTCGAGGCCGACCATCGAGTAGGGCGTGTCGGCATTGGGCGTCTGCACCACCTTGTCATCCGGAGTGAAGACGCGCGCCATGTTGCAGATCTCGTTCCAAGGCGCCTTGTGCTCCGGGCTCTTCGCGTCGACGCAGTACGCATGCAGGATGCGGTAGCCGTCTACCATCGGGTAGCCGTAGATGTAGGCCTCCTTGGCGATGGCGCGCGCCTCCTGCGGCGTCAGGTCCGCGGCGATCTGGTCCGATGCGGCAGCGTTGGTGGCGAAGATGCCGAGCGCCACAGTCAGGCGGAGGAGTTGGCGGTTCATGGCTGGGTCGTTGGTCGTGGCGCGCCGTCGATTCGTCCGCTGCCACATCGCATGGGATTCGCGACTGCGGCATGACGGCTGAGCATCGCCCTCGACGGGAGGGGCACGTGCCTGCTGGGACCGGTCAGGGCCGAGCGTTTGCGCGCCAAGAGAGCGAATAGGGGCGCATTGGACATGCCCGCAATACGGCAAGGGGCCCGTCCAACGCATGGGCGCGGTTGCGAGCATCGCAGCGACCAGTCGAGGGTCACGACCACGACCGCGAGCTCCGGTCCGCGACATGGTCCGCGTCGGCAACCGTCGCCGCCCCGGTCGTCGATGCGGACGGAATCTGGCATGCCCATCCCCATGCAGGGTGGCGCCGGAGTTTCCCTTGGTGCAATGGCGCGGCTGGGGCGATGCGCTCGGGTCGACCGTGCCGCGCGAACGAGGCCTGCCGTTAGAGTGCGCGGCCTCGGCTCGCGACCCGCCGAGCCCTGAAGGAAGCCATGAACCTGACCCCGCTCCGCTTCGTGATGGGGACGCTGCTCGCCAGCGCCCCGTTCGCCGCGCTCGCGACGGCGCAGTCCAAGGAACTGCAGCCGCCGGTGCGCATCCTCGCCGGTGATCAGCCGATCGACGTCACCACGGGCCATGCCGCGCCGTACGTGCTCGACTTCGACGGCGATGGCACGAAGGACCTGCTCGTCGGCGAGTTCGGCGACGGCGAGTTTCCGGTCGCCGAGCTGCCGGCGGCGCTCGCCGACGGCTGGAAGGAGCCGGGCAGATTCGTCAACGGCCGCCTGCGCATCTACCGCAACGTCGGCACCAACGCGGCGCCGCGCTTCGCCGGCTTCGAGTACCTGCAGGCGGGCGGCGGCACGGCGACCGTGCCGATCACTTGATGCCTGTCCTTCTGTCCACAGTTCGTGGACTACGACGCCGACGGCCGCACCGACATCGTCACCGGCTCCTACACGGGCCAGTTCTACCTGTTCCGTCGCCAGCCGGACGGCGGCTTCGCGCAGCGTGAACTGCTCGTCGACGAGGACGGCGCGACGCTGATGATGCCGTCCGAGACGGCCTACTCGGTGACGTCCGAGCTCGTCGACATGGACGCGGACGGCGATCTCGACCTCGTCGTCGGCAACCGTTCGGGCGCGGTGCAGATCGTCGCCAACCTGGGCACGCGGCAGGCGCCGAAGTGGGCGAAGCAGCGCAGCGAGCTGAAGACGGCCGACGGCAAGGCGATCCAAGGCAGCAACGCGCACCACGCCGATTGGGACGTCGACGGCGTGCGCGATCTCGTCGTCGGCAGCGAACACGGCGACGTGACCTGGTACCGCAACACGGGCAAGAACGATGCTCCGCGCTACGCCAAAGGGGATTTGCTCGTCGCAGCCGGCCGCTCGGGACACGACCCCGAGGGCTCGACGCCGAAGCACCACGGCATGCGCGTCAAGGTGCACGTCACCGACTGGAACGAGGACGGCAAGGTCGACCTGCTCGTCGGCGACGTCACCTGGCAGGAGACGCAGCTGACGCCGCTGACCGAGTCCGAGGCGAAGGAGAAGCAGGCGCTCAACAAGGAGCTGAGCGATCTCCTCGACCGCCGGACCAAGACGCAGGACACCGCGCAGAAGGAAGCGATCGCGAAGGCCATTGCCGACGTGCGCGCGAAGCTGCGCCCGCTGCAGCGCACCAAGCTGCACACGCACGGCTGGGTGTGGCTCCACCTGCGCCGCTGAGGGCGCGGCTCAGGGTTCGAGGACTCCCTTTTGCCGGGCGTCGGGACCGGCACGCGCCCAGGCACTGGTTCCGGCGCGTGCTGTCGCCTACCCGCCTCCCGATGGCGATCGCGCGGTCGCCTTGGGCGCTGGGGATTGCGTCAGCCGTGCCAGAGCAGGCAGAGGGCGGGGTTTGCGTGGTCCGGGACCACGACTCGAACGTCCTACACGCGCGGGGGCGTTGTCACTTCCTGTCCTTCATCAGCTCGACCATCGCGCGGCCCATGGCTTCGCCGACGTCCATGTAGACCTCTGCCTTGCCGCCGTAGTGGCCGTTGCCGCTGCCGCCCTGCGCCATCGGATGCGTGTAGACGGTGGCGACGTTGCCACGGAACTCGGGGTGCTTGCCGCTCGCTCCGTCCACGGCGAGTTGGGCAGCGAGGATCGTGCCGCCATTGCCGCCGCTGCCCTTGGTCGATTCGCCCATCGTCGCGAGCACGAACTTCGCGTCGGGCGCGTCGAACTCCTTGCGCAACGTCTTGATGAAGTGGACGAGGTTCTTCTCGTAGTGGGCAGCGTGGCCGGGATTGCCGGCGTCCTTCTCGCCCTGCCAGAAGAAGAAGCCGGCGACCTCGTAGCGCTTGGCGCCGGGATAGTGCCGGTCGAGTTCGGCGAGCACGGCCTTGGCGTGGGCCATGTCGTCGTCCCATTGCTTGCCGGCATACCAATCGACCGGCTTGCCGTTCTTGTCCAACCATGGCCCGGGCTCGGTCTGCAGGCCCTTGGCGGGATCGAGCTCCCACGCGTCGGGCCGGTCCTTGTAGCCGGCGTAGACCATGCGCTTGGTCGCGCCGCTCTTGTCCTCGACCTTGAACTCGAAGCGTTCGCTGCCCGGTGGCAGCAGATCCCAGCCGAGGCTGCGATTGCCGATGCAGCTCTTGAGGACGAGCACGGGCGCTTCGACGGCGTCGCCCACCGCTTCCGCGATGCCGAACTCCGGGCCGATGGTCTTACAGGCCTTGACGGTCATCCACTCGTTGTTGAGTCGCTGCATGCCGCCGCCGCGACCGGACATCACGCGGGCGTAGCGCACGTCCTTCCGCTCGGTCCATCCGCCGTCCTCGTCGACGAGGTAGGCGTACTTCTTCTTCTCCTTCACGGCGAACTCGAGCGAGCCGTCGGGCCCACCGACCTTGCCGAGTCCGACCATGTTCGACTGGCCGAGCAGCAGGAACACCTGCACGGGCTTCGTCATGTCGGCGGGTTGCGCGTCTTGCGGTCGACGCGTCGCGGATGCGGCGAGGGCGCTGGCGCAGAGCGCGACGATGGGGATCAGGACGCGCAGGTTCATGCCGGGGAGACGTTACCCTCCTCGCCATGCTGCGATGCTCATCCCAAGGATTCGCTGCCCTGACCAGCGTCGTTGCATGGGCCATCGCGGCCTTCGTCGTCGCCTGGCTCGTGGCCCCGCTGACCGCGCAGGAACGCAGCGGCGCCCGACTGCCCAACATCGTCGTCGTCTATGCCGACGACCTCGGCTACGGCGACCTGTCCTGCTACAACGGCCGCGCGGCCTACACGACGCCGCGCCTCGACCGTCTCGCCGCCGAAGGCGTGCGCTTCACCGACGCGCACAGCCCGTGCACGATCTGCTCGCCGTCGCGCTATGGCCTGCTGTCGGGCAACCTCGTCTGCCGCACGGGCCGCCGTCCGACCGCATTCGAGGGGCCCGCGGGGCCGAGCTACCTCGCGCCCGGCGTGCCGACGCTCGCCGACATGCTGCGTGCGCGCGGCTATCGGACCGGCGTGTTCGGCAAGTGGCACCTCGGACTCACGTGGCTCGACAGCGAGGGCAAGCGGCTCGGCGGCGGCTTCGACGCGGCGCGCAAGATCGACTACGCGCGCAGTTGCCCGCTCGTGGACGGACCGCAGGCGCGCGGCTTCGACGTCTCGTTCGTGACGCCCAACTGTCCGACGACCGATCCCCTCTACGTGCACATCGAGAACGGGATGGTCGAGGCTCCCGCTACCGAGCAGCACCGCAGCGAGACGCTGCCGAATCCGGGCGGCAAGTGGCGCTGGGACAACGACGAGGGCTGGAAGGCGCCTGGCTACCGGTTCGTCGATGCCGACGTGATGTTCTACGAGCGCGCGCTCGCCTTCGTCGTCGACCATCGCGCCCGCCACGCCGACCAACCGTTCTTCCTGCTGCTGTCCACGCAGAGCGCCCATGCGCCGGTGCTGCCGGCTCCCGGGTTCGAAGGCGCGACCGCCGCCGGGCCGCGCGGCGACTTCGTGCGACAACTCGACACGCTGACCGGCAGGTTGCTCGACCAGCTGGATGCGCTCGGCATTGGCGACGACACGCTCGTCGTCTTCACGTCGGACAACGGACCCGAGACGAGGCACACGGTCTGGATGCGCCGCGACCACGCGCACGATCCGGCGGGCGGACTGCGCGGCATGAAGCGCGACGGTTGGGAAGGCGGCCACCGCGTGCCGCTGATCGCGCGATGGCCCGCGCACATTCCGGCGGGGCGCGTGACCGGACAGCTCGCCAGCGCGACGGATCTCTACGCCACGCTTGCCTCGCTCACTGGCCAGGCGCTGCCGGACGACGTCGCCGTCGACAGCTTCGATCTGCTGCCGGTGCTCACCGGACAGCAGCCGGAGGGTCAGCCGGTGCGACCGCACCTGCTGACGCAGAGCTTTCGCGGCGAGTTCCAATTGCGCGTGGGCTCATGGAAGCTGCTCGCGCACCAGGGCTCGGGCGGCAATCGCTACGACACGGCGGAGATGGCGCCATTCGCGGGGCCCGAACGCGCGCCCGACGCAGCGGGACAGCTCTACGATCTCGCGAACGATCCCACCGAATCGCGCAACCTGTGGCCTGACGAGCCGGAGCGGCGCGCGCAGATGCAGGCGCTGCTCGCGCAGTGCACGCGTGCCGACGGTGGCCGCACGGCGCCGACGGCGCGTTCGCCACTCGGTCTCGCGGCGTTGCCGCGCGTCGCCGCCGCCGGTGCCACTTCGCCGTCTGCGTCGGCAGCGCCGGCGCAAAAGCGGCCGAACGTCGTTCTCATCGTCTCGGACGACCATGGCTTCGGCGACTACGGCTTCATGGGCAACCAAGCGGTGCGTACGCCCAACCTCGACCAGATCGCCGCGCAGAGCGCCGTGTACACGCGTGGCTACGCGACGCCGCTCTGCTCGCCGTCGCTCGCGACGTTGTTGACCGGCCGCTATCCGCACCAGCACGGCATCACCGGCAACGACCTGGTGGGCGGCGACCGCGACCGCGATCCGCTCAAGCAGCACCTGCTGGCGAACCCGCTGTTGCTGCCGCGAGCCCTCTCGGAGGCCGGCTATCGGACGATGCAGACCGGCAAGCTCTGGAACACGACCTTCCGCGACGTCGGGTTCACGCACGGCATGACCGACAAGGGCTCCCGTCACGGCGACCGCGGCCTCGCCATCGGCCGCAGCGGCATGGCGCCGATCCTCGACTTCGTCGACGAAGCCAAGGCCGCCGGCAAGCCGTTCTTCGTCTGGTACGCGCCGATGCTGCCGCACCAGCCGCACGATCCTGCGGCGGAGAGACTCGCCCGCTACGCCGGCAAGGGGCCGAACGCGGCCGCCGAGAAGTACCACGCGATGGTCGAGTGGTTCGACGACACCATCGGCGAACTCGATCGGCACCTGCACGCGCGTGGTCTGGCCGACGACACGTTGGTCGTCTACCTCGCCGACAACGGCTGGGACGGCCCGGCGGGGGGCGCGTCGAAGCGGGCGAAGCTGACGCCGTACGAAACAGGCATCCGCACGCCGATCCTCGTGCGGTGGCCCGGCCGCGTGACTGCGCGGCGCGACGAGCAGAACCTCGCGTCGATCGTCGACATCGTCCCGACGATCCTGCGCGCGACCGGCATCGAGCCTCCCGAGCGTCTGCCCGGCATCGACCTCGCCGACGTAGCCGCAGCCGCCGCGCGCCGCACGATCTTCGTCGAGGCCTTCACCCACGACATCCTCGACCTTGCCGATCCCAAGCAGAGCGTGACGGCGCAGGTCGTCATCGACGGCTGGCACAAGCTGATCCTGCCTGGCATCGCGAAGCCAAGACGCGCGCACGCTGCGGCGCCGACGCAGCCCGAGCTGTTCGATCTGCGCGCGGATCCCATGGAGACCGAGAATCTGGCCGAGCAGCAGCCGGAGACGGTGGCGCGCCTCCGCGAACTGCAGCACGCCTTCTGGCGCGTGCGCTGACGTCCCTGCGCGCGGCTGTTGGTGTCACGCGAGGAATAGGGGAGCCACGGGGCTGGGAGTTGACGGCTGCGGGCGGTTGAGGCCGGGTTGAATCGGTTGCGCGCAGGGGGCAGCCTGCCGACCGTGGTTCTCGGGTGGTCCGGGACCGGTGCTTGAAGTTCCTACATGGGGCCGGCTGGTTGCCGGCAACGGCGGATGATTGAGTGAGCTGAGCCGATTCCTGGCCGCGCGCGACTTCCTGCTTGCGCATCCCAACGATCTGGCTGCGGCCTGCGCCGGCTTCGCTTGGCCGCAACTGGAGCAGTTCAACTGGGCCATCGACTACTTCGACGCGATTGCGCGCGACAACGATGCGCCCGCGTTGCACATCCTCGAAGAGTCCGGGGCCGAGGTCCGGCTGAGCTACCGTGAGTTGTCGCGCCGGTCGTCACAGGTCGCAGCCTTTCTCGCCGGCCTGGGCGCGGCGCGCGGCGACCGCGTCTTGCTGATGCTGGGCAACGAGGCGCCGCTGTGGGAGACGATGCTGGCCGCCATCAAGGCCGGCATCGTGGTCATCCCTGCCACTCCCCTGCTGTCCGGCGCCGACCTCGCCGACCGCATGGCGCGGGGCAAGGTGCGCTGGGTGATCACCAACGCCAATGGCCGCGCGCGCATCGCCGAGTTGCCGCCCGAGGCAACCGCCGGTGTCGGGTTGATCCTGGCCGGGACCGATGCAGCGCCGCCGGCAGGCTGGATCGACTATCGCGACTCGCACGCTGCGCCCGATGCCTTCGTGCCGACGCATGCGTCTGGCGTGGCCGACCCGCTGCTGGAGTACTTCACCTCCGGCACCACGGCGCAGCCCAAGCTGGTACGGCACACGCGCCAGAGCTATCCCGTGGGGCACCTGTCGACCATGTACTGGCTTGGGCTGCGGCCCGGCGACGTGCACTGGACGGTGAGTTCGCCAGGCTGGGCCAAGCACGCGTGGAGCTGCTTCTTCGCGCCCTTCAATGCCCAGGCCTGCGTGTTCATCTACAACTACACGCGCTTCAACGGCCCGAAGGTCCTGGATGTGCTGGTGGCGCAGGGCGTGAACACCTTCTGCGCGCCGCCCACGGTCTGGCGCATGCTGATCCAGGAAGACCTCGCCCGCTGGCCGGTCGTGCTGCGCGAGGCCATCTCGGCGGGCGAACCGCTGAACCCCGAGGTCATCGAGCAGGTGCGCGTGGCCTGGAACCTGATGATCCGCGACGGTTACGGGCAGACCGAGACCACAGCCCAAGTGGGCAACAGCCCTGGCCAGCGGCTCAAGCCGGGCTCCATGGGGCGGCCGTTGCCGGGATATCGCATCGTGCTGCTGGACGCCGACGGCCAGCCTGCCGACGAGGGCGAGCTGTGCATCGACCTGTCCGCCCGCCCGCTGCCGCTGATGGAGGGTTACGCCGACGATGCGGCGAAGACCGCCGAGGTCATGCGCGGCGGCTTCTACCACACCGGCGACGTCGGGCAGCGCGATGCCGAGGGCTACATCACCTACGTCGGTCGTGCCGACGATGTGTTCAAGGCCTCGGGCTACCGCATCAGCCCCTTCGAGCTCGAGAGCGCGCTGATCGAGCATCCCGCGGTGGCCGAGGCTGCGGTGGTGCCCTCGCCCGACCCCGTGCGGGGTTTCGTGCCCAAGGCCTACGTGATCCTGGCGCCGGGTCACTCACCTGATGCGGTCACGGCCAAAGCGATCTTCGGCTTCCTGCGCGAACGCGTGTCGGCCTACAAGATGGTGCGGCGCATCGAGTTCTCGGACCTGCCCAAGACCATCAGCGGCAAGATCCGCCGCGTGGAACTGCGCGCCCACGAGAAGGGCCGGCCCGCCAGTGGGCCACGCAACGCGCAGGAGTTCCTGGAGGAGTCCTTGCGCGGCTAGTCGGAGTGCGGCGCGCGTACTGGTCAGCGCCTCGCGACCAAGCGGGTGGGGGCTTGGCGCCGGCGCATCCCTGAGGATTCGCGAGTCGCCGCATGCCGGCAACTCAGCGCCTGACTGGAACTCCGCGCCACCCTTGCGGGTCAGCAGAGGCCCGAACGCCTGCAAGGCGGCGCGCTCGCGATGCGCAGCGGAGAAGCGAGTGGTGTCGAGGGCCGACGACACTGCGGGGACCGCCGTGGCTGCGGCGGCACGGCGCGGTGCTTGCGACGCTCACGCCGCTTGCCTACCATGCCCGCATGAGCCAACCGCGCTCGCTGCGTCCGCTCGTCCACGCCCCGGGCCTCTTCGCGGCGCTCTTGGTGGCTTCCGACGTCGTCACGCGGGTGTTCGCGCCGGGCTACACCGGGGTGTCCGCGATGTGGTTCCTGCCGATGTGCTTCCTCTTCGTCGCGCAGGCGCAACTCGCGCTCATCGCGCGCATCGAGGCGCTCGAAGCGCAGGCGAAGCAGGCGCAGGCGAAGTAGAGAGCGCGCGCCAGCCCGCGCTGTCGCGCTTCCCTCACCCCTGCCCGCGCGCCAGCACCCGCCCGGCCATCGCCTCGCCCTGCTTGCCGCCGTCGACGGCCACCACGCCGTTCACCACCAGCCACTGCACGCCGTCCGCGTACCGCTGCGGCTCCAACCACGTCGCGTGGTCGGTGAAGCGCTCGGCGTCGAACACGACGACGCTCGCCAGCTTGCCGGGGGCCAGCACGCCGCGGTCGTGCAGGCGCAGCAGCTGCGCTGGCATCGCCGTCATCTTGTGCACCATCGCCTCGAGCGTCACGGTGCGCTGCTCGCGCACGTAGCGGCGGAAGGCCCGCGGGAAGGCGCCGAACGAGCGCGGGTGGCCGGTGCGACCGCTTTGCACGGTGCCGCTCCCGTCGGACGCGACGAGGCACCATGGCTGCTGCAGGATGCGGTCCATGCCGGCGGGGTCGATGCCGAAGCCGAGGATCGACACCGAGCCGCGCGTCAGCAGGTCGCAAGCGAGCTCGAACGGCGGCACACCGCGCTCCCGCGCGACCTCGTCGATGCGCCGGCCCTGCAGCGCGCGATCGGCGGCGCCGAGCCCGCTGCCGAGCATCAGCGTGCCCCAGCCGCCGTTCGCGGCCACCGACGCCTCGGTCTCCGCGCGCATGCGCTCGCGCTCCGCCGGATCCTGCAGGCGCTTGGTGAACAGCCCACCATCCTTGGCCCAGCCCGGAAAGTTGGTGGCGAGGCCCGTCGACCACGCTTCGTACGGATACGCGTCGCACAGCACGTCGACGCCCTGCGCCCGCGCTGCCTCGATGCGCGCGATCAGCGCGTCGATCTTCGGCCAGTTGTGGGGGCCGCCGATCTTGAGGTGCGAGATCAGCAGCGACGCGCCGGAGTCGCGCGCGATCGCGATCGCCTCGTCGACCGCTTCGAGCACGGTGTCGTCCTCGTTGCGGATGTGCGTGACATAGGGCCGGTCGTACTTGGCCGCGATCTTGCACAGCGCGACCAGCTCGCTGGTCGGCGCCATGTTGCCCGGGAAGTACTCGAGCCCCGACGACAGCCCGAGCGCGCCCTGCTCGAACGCGCTCGCGAGCAGCGCCTGCATCGCCGCCAGCTCGTCGGCGGTCGCCGCGCGGCCGACCGGGCCGAGCACGTGCCGACGCACCGTGCCGTGGCCGACGTAGCTGCCGATGTCGATCGCGATCGGGCCATGCTGCACGCGCCACGTCGCGAAGTCGCCGCAGCGACGATCCTCGGCGTCCGCATCGGCGCCGTCGGCCAACCGCTCGGGGAACGCCGAGCCGCCGTCGGGTCCGGTCACGTCCGTGGTCACGCCCTGCAGCGCCTTGCTGGTCGCGCGCGGTTGGCGGCGCAGGTCGGTGTGCGCGTGCGCGTCGACGAAGCCGGGCGCCACGACGAGGCCGCGCGCGTCGATCGTCCGCTGCGCCGTCGCCACCGCGAGGTCGCCAACCGCGACGATGCGATCGCCGACGATGCCGACGTCCGCGATCCTGCGCGCAGCGCCGGTGCCGTCCACGACCGTGCCGCCGCGCAGCAGCAGATCGAACGGCCCGCGCGAACCGGCCGCGGTGCAACTGCCGAGCGCCGCGAACGGCGCCGCCGCGCCGACGGCGAGCGCATGACGGACGAAGGCACGCCGGCTGATGGCGGTGGACATGGCCGCGCCAGTGTGCGCCGCGAACGTGCCGCCCGCCAGCGCCCCGCCAGCGCGCCAGCGCTGCGTTCGCCCGTTCCGCGTCGTCGCCGTATGGTTGCCGCGATGCGCAGGACGGCGGTCGTGTTCACCGACAGGTTCTTCCAGACCCCCGACGCGAAGACCGCGCACGGGCTCGTGCGTGGCCCGAGCCGGTTCGAGGTCCTGGCGTTGATCGACGGCGACGGTGCTGGGCGCGACGCCGGCGAACTGCTGGACGGCAAGCACCGCGGCATCCCGATCTTCGCCGACCTCGCGGCAATGCAGCGCGGCTTGCCGCAGCGCCCCGACTGCTTCGTGCTCGGCGTCGCGACCTCTGGCGGCGTGCTCCCGCCGTCGATGCGGCCGACGATCCTCGCCGCGATCGAGGCCGGGCTCGACGTCGTCAACGGCCTGCACGAGTTCCTCGCCGACGACGCCGAGATCGCCGCCGCCGCCGCGCGGAAGGGCGTGCAGCTGATCGACGTGCGCCGGCCGAAGCCGCGCCGCGAGTTGCACTTCTGGACCGGCGCGATCCGTTCGGTGCGCGCGCCGCGCATCGCCGTGCTCGGCACCGACTGCGCGCTCGGCAAGCGCACGACCTGCCACGTGCTCAGCGAGGCGTGCCGCCGCGCCGGGCTCAAACCGGCGATCGTCGCCACCGGCCAGACCGGCTGGTTGCAGGGCATCCCGCACGGCTTCGTGCTCGACAGCACGCCCAATGACTTCGTCAGCGGCGAACTCGAACACGCGATCGTGCAATGCGACCGCGACCTGTCGCCCGACGTGATCTTCCTCGAAGGCCAGTCGGCGCTGCGCAACCCGTCGGGCCCGTGCGGCGCCGAGCTGGTGCTGTCCGGCGAGGCCCACGGCGTGATCCTCCAGCACGCGCCGGCGCGCCACTGCTTCGAGGACCAGGAACACCTCGGCAACGTCATCCCGCCGGTGACCGAGGAGATCGCGCTGCTCGGCTACTACCGGACGCGCGTGCTCGGCCTCACGCTCAATCACCACGACCTGCCGGTCGAGCGCCGCGAACCGGCGCGCGCCGAGCTGATGCGCGCGACCGGGCTGCCGGCGGTCTATCCGCTGCTCGAAGGCGCCGACGCATTGGTGCCGGCGATCCGCAGCTACCTGCAGGAACAACGGCGGTGAAGATCACCGGGTCCGCGCTGCGCCGGGAGCATGTGCCGCTGTCGCGGCCATACGCGGTCGCCAACCACGCGACCGACGCGGCGGCGATGGTGCTGCTGCAACTGCACACCGACGGACCGGCGCTGGGCCTCGGCGCGGCGACGCCCGAGCCCGAGGTCAACGGCGACACCGATGCCGCGGCGTCCGCGCAGTTGGAGGCCGTGCTCGACGAGTTGCGCGGGCGCGACGTCGCTCCGCCGGAGCGCTTCCTCGATGTGTTGCAGCGGCTGCGTTCGCCGGGCGCGCGCATGGCGCTCGACATCGCCCTGCACGATCTGTGGGCCAGCGCGACCGGCAGGCCGCTGTGCGAACTGCTCGGCCGCGTGCACCAGCAACTGCCGACCTCGGTGACGATCGGCATCGGCGACGTCGCGGCGACGCTGGCGGAAGCGCGGGAGTACACCGAGCGCGGCTTCACGGTCCTCAAGGTCAAGATCGGCCAGGACCTCGCGCTCGACATCGAACGGCTGGCGCGCCTGCGCGAACGCGTCGGCCCGGCGATCGCGATCCGCGTCGACGGCAACGTCGGCTATCGCCCGCCGCAGTTGCTCGAACTGCTGCGCGCCACCGCTTCGCTGGGGCTCGAGTTCGTCGAGCAGCCGCTGCCGCCCGAGCAGGTCGATGCGCAACGCGCGCTCCCGCCAGCGCTGGTCGAGCGGCTGATGGCCGACGAGAGCCTGCACGACGCGGACGACGCGCGCGCGCTGGCGCAGGCGCCGCGGCCGTTCGGCCTGTTCAACGTCAAGCTGGTCAAGTGCGGCGGCATCACTGCTGCGCGCGCGATCGCAGCGATCGCCGCCGACGCCGGCATCGGCCTGATGTGGGGCTGCATGGACGAGAGCCGCATCGCCATCGCAGCCGCGCTGCACACAGCGCTCGCCTGCCCGGCGACGCGTTACCTCGACCTCGACGGCCACCTCGACCTGTCGACGGACTTCGCGACCGGCGGCTTCACGCTCGAGCGCGGCGTGCTGCGGCCGCTCGAGCGACCGGGGCTAGGCCTCGTCGCGGGCTGAGCGGCGCGCGCGTCGGCCGGTTCGCGGGCACGCATGGGTTCGCTCGTTCGGAGTCCGCGTCACCGGACCAAGCGACACCGAGCCTGCGCTTCTCGCCCGTCCACGCCACCCGGAAGCTTCGACGGATCCACCGATCCGCTTGCATGCTTGGGCGGCCATTCCGGGTGTCGAGCACGAACTCGGCATTCGCGTGGCCCGTGACGCAGGCCGTACGCCGTCTGCGTCACGGAACGCGCGCCGAGCCGGTGCGTGGACGCGCGGTCGGGGCGAGTCGGACGACCGCATGCCCAATGGTCGAAATGCCGAGGATCGGCGGCGATGTTCCGGACGCGACGACGCGATCTGCGGGGCGCGCGGCCCGTGACGCAGGCTCCTGGTGAGCTCTTTGCCGGCGAGCTACGCTGCGCCCCTTCGCCGTCGGGCGCTGCGCCCCACTCGCCATGCAAAGCCTCCCCGCCGTGTTGCGGGCAGCCTCGTCGCTGCTCGTTTGCCTGTTTGGTTCGCTGGTCCTCGGTCTCGCCAGCTGCGGCGGGGGCGGCGGCGGCAGCGACGAAGTCGAGGAAGCAGAACCGCAACTGGTCGGCTCGCTGCACCTCGGCGGTCGGGCCTTCCACGACTTCGACCGCGCGACCGTGTCGGCGATCGCTGCCGACGGCGCCGTGGTGGCGCAATCGGAGCTGCGACGCAATGGCCAGTTCGCGTTCGACGCCGATCGTCTGCGCGACTTCGTCGGTCGCATCGAGGTCGGCGTGACGGTGGCCACGGCGAAGGGCGAGCAGACGGTCGTGCTCGCTCGCGACGTCGACCTGACGCCGCAGACGGAGACCCTGCCACTCCTCTGGGTCGGGCCCGTGTCGACGTTGGCGTCGCGCTACCGGCGCCTGCATCCCGAGACGAGCATCCTCGCGGCCGAGCAGCTGGCCAGGCAACTGCTGGTCATTCCCGACGACGTCGACGCCAATTCGGGGCTCGGCGAGTCGCATCGCTCGCCGTTCTCGTGGTCCATGGCGCTGGCGGAGTTCGAAGCGAGCGCGTCGGCCACGCTGGACGAGCACGTCGACGGCATCGTCGCCGACATGGGCGGCAGCGGCGTGCGCTCCTATCGCAAGCTGCCTGCCAATCCGGCGCTGCACGCCGCCTTGTACGGCAGCGCTTCGTCGGACAGCGGCCAGGGGGTGCTGCCCAAGGGCGAAGCCGGATTCTGGACGAAGCAGCTCGGGGAGCTGCCCAACGACCTGCACTACTCGTTGGACGCCAAGTTCGTCGCCCCGGGCGTCGGCTGGCTGTTGCACCAGGCGGGCATCCTGCCGTCGCCGCCCTCCAATGAAGAGCTGCTGCAGGAGCTGGAGCAGATCCAGGAAACGATCGCGGAGATGCAGGCCGACGCGGTCAGCGACACCTACCAGATCGCGTGGCAGAACTCGATGCAGCGGGTCGGCCCGGCCTGCCTGCGCATCGACGCCTACACGCAGCAGTGGAGCGACTACCTCTCCGGGCTCGCGCCGTCGCCGCAACTCGCCGGCCTGGCACTGCGCGCGTACGCCGCCGCCCAGGCCAATGGCATGCGGCAGGACTTCTACACCCTCAGCGACATGCTCGTCGGGCGCGGGGCCGCCAACGGTCCATTGGTGTCGATCCTCGCCGCCAACATGATGCTCGAGAAGTTCGGCATCCAAGCACCGGACGCCGACGCGCTCTTCCTGCCGCTGCGCACCAACGAGTTGCTCGACGAGCTGCGCACGAAGCAGGACTACTACCTCGGCTACCTCATGCTCAGCATGAACCTGCTGATGGAGTGGGCGCACCTGGACCCGTACGCGTTCCCGTACCAGGACCTCGTCGACGGCCAGAACATCCAGTTCCAGAACCTCGAGCAGGTCCGCCAGATGCAGACCGGCGAGCCCAATGCCTTCCCGGTGGGTTCGCGCCCCGGCTATGCCGCCGACATCACGGCAGCGCAGCAGCTCGTGCCGCCGTCGACGCTCGGCAGCGATTGGATCCTGGCGGACGTGCCGGGTTCCGGGTCGCCGGCGCGCCCCAACTACTGGTACATGAACTGCTGGTACGTCGTCGGCAACACCTGGAGCAACGCGAAGTCCGCGCGCGCCGGCTTCTCGCTGGGCCCATGGCCGGCTGGATCCTTCCGGATCGCCTGGATCGACGAACTGCTGGCGCTGCGCGACTACGCCTTGCGGGCCGTGCCGGGCGACGTGCGCGGCGGCCTCGCCAAGCTCGGCTTCGTCGGACTGCCGCCGCAAGGCGCGGACTTCTTCGTCTCCGCGCCCTACGACGACGCCTCGCTGCAACCGGACAACAACGAGTTCTGGTTGCTCAACATGGATACGGGCAACGTCGACCTCTACACGCAGTCCGTTCCCTACATCGACTTCGTCCTGTTCGTCCGCTATGGCCCGAGCGGTGGCGATCCCGCGACCAATCCGAACGGACTGGTCGACGACGCGGGCACGGCGGTCGTCTGCCGCAATCCCGCCAGCCTGAGCCTCGCGACCGCGCCGGGCCCGAGCTTTCCGCCGGTCATCGACGCCAACTATCCGTCCGTGGCCGCGCTCAACCCCGGCATCGCCGGAACGCAGGCCGTCGGCGACGTGGCGCCCTACGGCGGCGCGGCGACGGACGCGTTCTCGACGCGCTCGCGCCTCGTGTGGCGGCCGCAGTACGAGGTCGCCGGCACGCAGGGCTTCGTGGTCTCGAGCGGACTCGATGGCAGCACGGTGCCGTTCCTGCGCCTGACGAGCGCCAATCCGACCGGCAATCTCGTCGGCGAGCTCTACACGGGCTACGTCGGCGGCGCCGCTTCGTTCCTCAACACGCGCGCCGCGCCGGTGTCCGTCACCATCCCGGTGGGCGCGCTCGCCGGCCAACAGGCGACGATCGCCGGCGCGCCGCCCAACACGGCGCCCGTGCTGACGAGCGTCATGGCCGTGCCGTCGAACCGCGTGTTCGCCAATCCGGCCCAGACAGCCGTCCGCTGCTATGCGACCGGCTTCTATGCGGACTCGCTCGGCAAGCCGCTGCTCTTCAAGGACCACTCGGTCACCAATGCCAACGGCACCGTCACATGGTCGGTGACGTCGCCCAGCGGACTGGCCAGCTTCTCGACCTCCACGCCGAACCTGCTGGTTCTCGACCCGGCGCAGGGCGCCGAGCAGATGACCATCACCGTGACCGTGACCGCGAACGGCGTCACCAAGACCGACCGCCAGGCCTGCTGGACCAAGTTCTGATCCCATGCGCATCGCTGCTTCCACCATGCGTGCCTCACGATCCGCCCTGGCCGTCTTCGCCGGACTCCTCGCCGCTGCGTGCAGCGATGGGGGAGGCGACGAGTCGTCCGCCCCGCCGGAGCACCTCCACGGCGCCCTTGCGTTTCCCATCGGCGACCTGGCGCCCCTCGCCGGCATCGAGGTCCGCGCGCTCGACGCCGACGGCGTCGTCGTCGCGACGACCACTGCGAGTTCCAGCGGCACCTTCGCGATCGACGCCGCGAGCTGGGACGGCTTCACGGGCCGCATCGAAGCCGATGCCGTGTGGCCGCGGCCGGGCGCCGAGCCACTCCAGCTGCGCCTCGTCCGCGATGTGGGCGCCGAGGACGCCACGGCCCGGTGCCACTGGCTCGGACCGATCTCGACGCTGGCCAGCCGCTATCGGACCAATCATCCCGACCTCGGCATCGAGGCGGCCCACGCCGCCGCGGCGGCGCATCTCGGCATCCCCGCGGTCGGCGCGGAGCCCGGCGTCGAGATCCACACGGGCTTCGGCGACAGCCATCGCTCGCCGGCGGCGTGGTCGCTGCTGCTCGCCGCGGCAGGTTCCGCCACGCTCGACGCGTTTTTCGACCAACTGACGGCGGAGCTGGAAGCGGGCGCGCCGCCGCGTTCGTTCCGCATGCCGCACCCGTATCCGCGGCTGCGCCAGCTGCTGTACGGCGACGACGTCGCGGCGAGCGCCAGCAGCGCCCGCACGCGGACGGAGGCCAGCTTCTTCAGTTGGTCGTCGGAAGCCGGTCGCGTCGTCACCGACTACCGCATCATGGCGTTCGACCAGCTGTTCGGCTTCGCCCTCGAGAAGGCCGGCGGTGGCGGCGTCAGCACGGTCGAACTCGCGGAGGCGATCGCCGAGATCCAGAACGAACTCTCGGCGCTCAGCCTGACCCTGCAGCAGAACGAGCTGACCGAGGCGTGGGGCTACACCGCCGGCGCTGTCGCCGATCCGGCCGTCGAGACGATCCGCACCGTCAACAACCTGTACCTGCAGTACATGCTGGCCGTGCCGCAGAGCACGTCCGCCGCCGCCTCGCTGCTGCAGCTGCGGCAGCAGGACGTGCTGTACGCGGTCACGAGCCTGCGCGAACTGCTGGCGGGCGGTCCGGCGGCGCCGTTCGGTCCGATCGGCGCAATCTACGCCCGCAGCAAGTCGCTCGGGCGCTTTGGCGCTGCGACCAGCGAAGCGGAGGACAGCTACTGGAACGGCATGCAGTTCCGCGACAACCAGCTCCTGGACGAAGCGCGGGTGGCGACCGACTACTACTGCGGCTGGATGACGCTGGGCGCCAACCTGCTGGTCGAGTGGTCGCACCTCAATCCATCGACGTTCCCGGTGCCGCTGGCCGGCAATGCCAACACGCTGCCGGCCAAGGCGACCTTCTTGCAGGGGCTCCTCTTCGGCGATGCGACCCAAGCCGGCGTCAATGCCGTCATCCGGCAGGCGCAGCAGACGGTGCCGCCGGCGATCCTCGGCTCGGAGAACGTCCTCGTCGATTGCGGCTGGAACAACGTCGGCGTGAGCGGCTCCTACCAACTGAATCTGCTGCCGGACATCGGCACGATGTTCCACAAGTTCGTCCAGTACTGCCGCATCGGATACACGGAGTACTCGGGATCCTATACCCTCGCCGACGGCGCGTTCCCCGCGGGCTCCTTCCGGGCCGCGACGCTCGCCGAGTACAAGCGGCTGCGCGCGCGCGCCTATGCCGTGAATCCCAGCAGTCCGAAGCAGGGTCTCCAGGCCCTCGGCTTCCACGTCACGCTCGGCTCGGGCGACCTGAAGTTCGGCTACTACCACAACCTGCCCGGCGTCTTGGATAACTACGGTTGGAACCTCTACAACTTCGACCAGGACAAGGACGACGGCAGTGTGAACAAGGGAGACGGCGTCAACGTCATCCCCGTCCGCAACACGCCGGGCGACCGGGGATATACCAGTAGCTACGTGTATCCCATCATCGACTCCGAAGATGCGGGCACCGCATTCGCCGTCGGCAGGTGGACAGGGTTCACGCTCGATGCGCCGTCGCAGGCCACGGGTCGCGTGGCGATGTCCAAGCGCGCGGGCGCGAGCCCTCGGTATCTGTATCCCTACTCGAGGGCCGTCGCCGACCAGGAACTGTCCCTGATCACGCCCGCGAACGTGGCGCAAGCGCCCTTCTCGGTCGATGACTGGCTGTGGTGGCAGACATCCGATCCGACGGCGGCGCTGCCGACCAACCTGCCGATCGCTGATTGGCCGTCGCGCGTCGTCTGGCGGCAAGGCGCGCTCGGAGTCGGCGGCGACACGCTGACCGGCGCCATGATCCAGGGCCTCACGCGGCCCGCCGGCAAGCTCGGTTGCATGCCCAGGACGCAGGGCGCGCCGCAGACGGGCGCCATCGCGCTGGACGCGAGCTTCGACCCGGCGGTGTTCGGCTCGCTGCGGGTGACGCCTGACGGCCTCTCCTACGACCTGCTCGACTTCGCGCAGTCGCCGACCGTGAACTGCTACGCGACCGGCTACTTCGTCAGCCAGTCGACGGCGGCGAGCACGGAGCCGGTGGGCGTGGCGATGGTGGACATGTCCCGCACGTCCGCGACGACCGGGACCGTGCAGTGGTCCGCGTCGTCGCCGAGCGGCCTCGCCTACTTCCTGCCGGGCAGCAACGTGCTGCACCTCGATGTGGCGCAAGGCGTCGAGACCGTGACCATCACGGCGACGATCGCGCGACCGGGCGGTGGCACGCTGCAGGCCAGCGGCACGCTCCACGTGGCGCTGCAGTGACGTGGAGTGCTTCGAGCCGGGCGCG
>JBEITC010000033.1:0-15683 GCA_040375075.1 Planctomycetota bacterium
GCTCGGCCTCGCGTCCGCGCCGGCGACGGCGGCGGCCGCTGGCGGCCCGACCGACGCCGGCCGCTGGGCCATCGCGCTGCTGCTCGCCGCGGTGTTCGCGTATGGCGTGGCGGCATTGCCGCGCGCCAACGCGGCTGCGCCGGTCAGCGGCCGGTGATCGCCGGCAGCGTCGCCTTCATCAGGAACAGCAGGCCGAAGGCGGTGTCGGGGAAGCTGCCCCAGGAACCGTTGTCCTTCTGCGTGGCGACGAGCTGCATCGCGCCTTCGGTGTACCAGTCGCGGCCGCCGAGCAGCGCGACCTGGTTGAGCTCGCACGCGCGCTCGAGGCCGTACAGGTAGTAGAGGTGCCAACCCGAACCCAGCCGGTTCCGGTGCGGGTTGCCGCGCACGCTCAGGCGCTTCTGCATCCACAAGAGACCGGCGCGCACGGTGGCGTCCGCTTCCGACAGGATCTTCGGGTTGCCCTTCTTCTGCATCCGCAGCGCCGACGTGCACAGCGTCAGGCCGGCGATGCCCGCCGTCGTCATCGAGCCGGTGGGATCGCGGGTGCCGCGGTACGACCAGGCACGCGGCTGGATCTTGGCGCCGGTCTTGGTGCGGCCGGGCCGATCGAGGTCCTTGTGCAGCGTCACGTCCAGCGGCTCGGCTGCGCCCTCGAGTTCGGCTTGGAGCAGCCAATGCTGCGTCGCCGCCGTCCACACCTGCGACGGCACCTCGACGCCGCACAGCTGCGCGCCGTAGAGGCCGAGGCACGCGTACTGGCTGTTGCTGTTGTCCCACTCGTCGCCGGGCCCGTAGTGCCAGCGGCGCACATAGGCGCGATCGACGGTCTTGTCGATGTTGCCGAGCAGCGTGTCGGACCACTCCTTGACCAACGCGAGGTCGGCCGCGGGCAACTGGCGCGCCATCGGGACCTTGACCCGGCCGGCGCGCATCTCGGTCCACTCGCTCGCCGGCGTGTAGAGAGCCTCCACCGCCAGGATGGCGACAGCGAGCGAGTAGGTGCCCGAGATCACGCACTTGCGCAGCCGGTCGTAGCCGTATGCCATCGCCGGGTCGCGCGCGTCCTCGCCGCTGCGCCGCAGCGCCAGCAGCATCAACGCCAGCTCGCCCGGGCCGACCTCGTGGTGCGGATTCGCGCCGGGCGGCGGGATGTCGTCGGCGCGCTCGGCCAGCTTCTGCTTGAGGTGCGCCGCCGACGCGCGGATCGCCGCGCGGATGCGTTCCTGGAAGGCGGCGTCGGCGGGCGCGGCGGGCGCCGGGTCCTTCCAGGCGTCGACGAGCTTCAACGTGCGCTTGCGCAGCACGTGCTTGCGGTCGCCCTCGACCCACGCCGGATGCTCGAGCTGGAGTTCGACGACGCCGTCGAAGGCCGCGACGCGACCCTGGTCGAGGGCGAGCGTGCGCTGGCCACGGAAGGTCCCGTCGATGCGCGGATCGTGCGGCGCGACGGCGCCGACGCCACGCGCAGCCTTCTGGTCGAAGGCGATCGTGCCGCGGAACGCCTGGACGCCGGCCTGCGGCGCGTCGAACTCGACGTCGATGCGCAACGGCTGCCAGTTGCCCCGCGCCATCACCGGCTGCGCCTTGCCGCCGCGCGCCGTGCCGAGGTCGAACGCGACGTGCGCGAGCAGTTCGCGGACGTCGGCGATGTCGCCTGCGCGGCGCATCCCGTCCTTGTCGAGTTCTGCGGCGTAGAAGACGCCCGGCTGCGCCTCTCCCTGCCAGATGTCCGGGCAATGCTGGCCGTCCGGCACGACCTTGGACGTGACCGTGAACGCGCGCGCGTAGACGAGCCCGCCGCGCTCGGGGACCTGCCAACGGACGGCCTGCGCCGCGAGCGGCGCAGCGAGAGCGAGCATGCAGGCGACGAGACGAGTCGGCATGGCCGGCCGAATCTACCGCGCCGTCGGGCAATGCGCGCGAAGCCATTGCCGCGGCGGCGGCGGCGGCCACACTTCCTGCCCTAGAACCATGGCCGTCCGCCCCGCACCGTCGTTCGTCGCCGCCCTGCTCCTCGCCACAGCCGCCAGCGCCCAGGCCCCCGCCGGGGCTCGCGTCGTGCCCTACCCGATCGACCTGCCGCCCGGCTTCGAGGACGCGATCGCCAAGGGCACGCGCACGCGCGAGGGCCGGCCCGGCCCCAAGCACTGGACCAACTACGCGAAGTACACGCTGACCGCCGAGCTCGACCCGCAGGCAGCGCGCCTCGTCGGCACGGCGAAGATGGTCTACGAGAACCGCTCGCCCGACGCGCTCGACCGGCTGGTCGTGCACTGCTACCAGGACCTGATGAAGGCCGGCGCGCAGCGCACGCGCACGGTCGCGGCGACCAACGGCTTCGAGCTCGGCGAGGCGCGGCTCGAAGGCAAGAAGGTCCGCGCCGTGCCGATGGACACGCGGCTCTTCGTGCGGCTGCCGCAGCCGCTGCCGCCGGGCGGCACGACGACGCTCGAGATCGACTACGCGTTCGACGTGCCCAAGGCCGGCACGGCGCCGCGCATGGGCCACGAGGGCGACAAGGTCTTCTACCTCGGCTACTGGTACCCGCAGTTCGCGGTCTACAACGACGTCGAGGGCTGGGTCGCCGACCCGCACCGCGGCAACGGCGAGTTCTACATGGGCTATGCCGACTACGAGCTGCGCATCACCGCGCCGGTCGGCTACCTCGTGCGCGCGACGGGCGAACTGCAGAACCCGGAACAGACGCTGAACGCGGCGGCGCGCGAGCGACTGGCGCAGGCGACGACGAGCCGCGAGATCGTGCGCGTCGTCACCAAGGAGGACCACGACAAGGGCGAGGTCACCGCCGCCTCCGCCGACGGCAAGCTGACCTGGCGCTTCCTCGCCAGCAACGTCCGCGACGCCGCCGTCAGCGTCGCGCGCACCTACCTGTGGGACGCGACGCACGCCGTGGTGAAGGACAAGGACGGCCCCGGCAAGGACGGCACGTGCATGATCCACGCCGTCTACGAGCAGAACTCCGGCGACTGGACGCGCGCCGCCGAGTACGCGCGCCACACCATCGAGTTCATGTCGGCGCAGGCGTACCCCTACCCGTGGCCGCACATGACTGCGTGCGAAGGCATCATCGGCGGCGGCATGGAGTACCCGATGATGACCATCTGCGGCGGCCGCCAGCCAGCCGGCGTCATCGCCCACGAGCTGTGCCACATGTGGTTCCCGATGATCGTCGGCAACAACGAGAAGCGCTTCGCGTGGCAGGACGAGGGCTTCACGACCTTCTGGACGACGCTGTGCCGCGACGACTTCACCAAGCGCGCCAACGGCCCGCGCCGCGAGATCCTCGCCTACGCCAACCAGGTGAAGGCCGGCGAGGACGTCGTCTGCATGCGCCACGCCGACGCCTACGGCCAGGACGACTTCGGCTTCGCTGCGTACGGCAAGCCGGCGGCGGTGCTGCACCAGCTGCGCGGCCTGCTCGGCGACGAGACGTTCTTCGCGGCGTTCCGGCGCTACACGGCCGACTGGGCGTACAAGCACCCGTACCCGCACGACTTCTTCCACGCCTTCGCCGACGCGAGCAAGCAGGACCTGTCGGCCTACTTCCGCACGTGGTTCTTCGAGGCCTGGTCGCTCGACCATGCGATCGACGCGGTCGAGGCCGGCGGCGGCAAGACGATCGTGCGCCTGCTCGATAAGGGCCGCGCGGTGCATCCCTGCGTCGTCGAGGCGAAGTTCGCCGACGGCACGACGCAGCGTCAGGTCGTGCCGGCGGCGACGTGGTGGCAGGGCACGGCGGCGACCGTGGAGTTCGCTGGCGAGGCGCTCGAGGTGCAGCTCGACCCGGACGTGACGAGCCTGGACTGCGCGCGCGAGAACGGCGTCTGGAAGGCGAAGAAGGCGGACGACAAGGACTGACGGCGCGCGCCCGCTGCGTCCCTCAGGCCGCCGGCGGGTGCGGGCAGGCGCACGGCGTCGCAGCGCAGCGCGGGCAGCCGGCGCCGTACTTCTTGCGGCCGATGGCCTCGAGGTCGAGTCCGTGCAGCGACGCGAGCGTGGCGAGCCAGGCGTAGACGTCGCCGAACTCCTCCTCGAGGTTGCGTCGCTCCTTGCGGCGGATGGCGCGCACGAGTTCGCCTACCTCCTCGACGAACCACAGCAGCGTGCCGGGCACGCCGCGCGCGGCGTCGCGCTCGAGGTACACGTCCTCGATCAGCCGCTGGAACGACCCGGGCGGGCCACTGCGATCGGGCGCGCTCATGCTCCGCCCGCTCCCGCCACCGACTTCTTCACCGTCAGCAGCAGCACGTCCTCGCGCAGCCCGTCGGCGCCGGCGTCCTGCTCGATGCCGCCGAGCACGACGTCCATGAACATGCGCGTGTTGCGCGACGAGTTCTGGCGCAGCATGTCGAGCAGGCCGGCCGAGCGCAGCAGCGCGTCGTTGCCGAGCACGAGGCGCGTGCCCGGGCCCATCTCGATCTCCTGCGGCCGCAGCGACTTCTCGAACACCGGCCCGTCGTCGAGGCCGAGCGCGATGCCCTCGGCGTTGAGCTCGAGCACCTCGTCGCGCTGGCAGATCAGCAGCGGCGTGTGCGCGCCGGCCTGGTAGAGCTTGCAGCCGTCGGGCCCGACCTGCAGCAGCGTCGCCTTGGCGCAGACGCCCTGCGGCAGCGTGTTCTTGCACACCTTGTTGGCGTGCGCCAACGCCTTGCGCGGCGTCGCCGCCTGCTGCAGCGCGCGGTGGAGCTCGTCGCGGGCCAGCTTGCACGCGAGCACGGCGAGCGGGCCCTGGCCTTCGGCGCTGACGACGTAGGCGACATGGCTCGGCGCGTCGCCTTGCGCGACGACGAGGTCGAAGTAGTCGAGGCCGCCGCGCGAACCGGCGGCGATCTGGCCGTCGACCTCGAACCCGGGGACGCCAGGAAGGTTCGCCGGCAGCGTCTTGTCGCGCAGCTGCCGCACCTGCGGGTCCATGGCGACGTTGGCCGCGCCGCCCGCCTGCTCCTGCGCTGCCAGCAACGCCTGCAGGTCGGTGGCGAGGTACTGCACCGAGCGACCGAGCGCGGCGACCTCGTCGGAGCCGCCGACGCGCACCTTCACTTCGCTGCCGCCGCGACCGATCTTGCCGACGGCGAGGCCGATGTCCGTGACGCGCGAACCGACCTTGCCGCCGAGCGCGTAGCCGACGCCGCCGATCGCCGCGCCGAACAGCGCGCCGAGCAGCATGCCGATGGTCCAGCCGCGCGAGACGACCGCCGGATCGGCGATCGACCCCGCCAGCTGGGCGATGAGCAGGACGACCAGCAACAGGCAGCCGACGAGGCCGGCGGCGGCGAGGACGAGACCGTGATTGCGGGCAACGCCGCCCGACGACTTGCTGCCTTTACGGGCCATGGAAGGGAGCCGGCGGCGAGGCGCCGGCGCGCCGCATCATGGCGACGAGGCCATGCGCCGTCACGCCGGAGCCGGCCCGGTCCGCCGGTCAGCCGCGGACGAGCGGCAGCGCCAGCCAGAGCACGAGACCAGCCTGGACGCCGGCGGCGACGTCATCGGCCATGATCCCCCACGCGCCGGGCAGGTCCTCGAGCCGGCGCGCCGGCGGCAGCTTGAGCACGTCGAACACGCGGAAGGCGAAGAACGCGGCGGCATGGTCGACGCCGTCGGGCAGGCGGCCGGAGAGGCCGGCGAGCAGCGCGACGGTCACGACGTAGCCGACGACCTCGTCGAGCACGAACAGGCCCGGGTCCTCGCCGCCGATCACGCGCGCGACGAACTTCGACTGCAGCGAACCCCACAGCCACAGCACGGCGGCCGCGACCGACCACGCCCACAGCGCCGCGCCCAGCGTCGGCGACGCCGCCTGCAGGTCGACGGCGAGCGCTACGCCACCGAGCGTGCCGACGGTGCCCGGCGCCCACGGCGAGCAGCCGAGCCCGAAGCTGCTGATCATCAGCCAGCGCCAGCGATCGAGCGGGCTCACTTCGCGCCTCCGAAGAGCACGTCGCGCGCCTTCCAGACGTAGTTGACGCCGGAGACCACGGTCAGCGCGAGGCTGACCCAGAAGCCGCCGACGGCGGCCCAGACCCAGAAGTCCGTGCCGGCGCACATCGTCATCAGCGCGCCGATGGTCCAGCACTGCGCGACCATCTTCCACTTGCCGAGCCGGTCGGCCGGGAACGGCTTGCCGCTCGCCTCGACGACGCCGCGCACGGCGGTCACCAGGAACTCGCGCGCGATCACCACGACGACGTACCACGTGGTCAGCACGGCGGTCGCGGCCGGGAACTTCAGCAGGATGACGAACGAGCCCGACGTCAGCACCTTGTCGACGAACGGGTCGGCGACGCGGCCGAAGGCCGTGACCATGCCCCACCGACGCGCCAGCCAGCCGTCGACGAAGTCACTGAAGGCGGCGACGAGGAACACGACGAACGCGGTCCAGACCAGCGTCGGCGACGGGCTCGCCGGCGCCGCCACGGCCTCGAGACAGCCGAACACCACCGCCGTCAGCACGAGCCGCGACAGCGTGATGAGGTTCGGCAGGTTCATGCCTTCGGCTTCGGCTTCGCCTTGCCCGCGGCGAGCTCGCCCTCGAGTTCGTAGTCGTGGGCCTTGGTGATCGTGACGTCGACCATCTGGCCCGGCTCGGCGGAGCCCTTGGGCAGCAGCACGCGACCGTCGACCTCGGGCGCGTCGGCCCAGGTGCGCGCGACGACGCGCTTGGCGTCGGCGTCGTAGCCGTCGACGATCGCGGGCAGCGTCGCGCCGACGAGGCCGCGGTGGAACGCGCGCATGACGCCGCGCTGCAGCTCCATCAACTCGGCGACGCGCGCCTCGGCGACCTTCTGCGGCACCTGGCCGGGCATGTCGAACGCCGGCGTGCCCTCCTCCTGCGAGTACGGGAACACGCCGAGCCGCTCGAAGCGGTAGCTGGTGACGAGTTCCTTGGCGGCCTGGAAGTCGGCCTCGGACTCGCCGGGGAAGCCGGCGATCAGCGTGCTGCGCACGGCGATGCCGGGCACCTCGCTGCGCAGCCGGTCGAGGATGCCGCGCACCTGCTCGCCCGAGACGCCGCGCTTCATCGCCTTCAGCATCGGGCCGCTGATGTGCTGGATCGGGATGTCGAGGTACTTCACCGCCTTGGGGTGCTCGCGCAGGAACGTCGTCAGCTCCGGCGCGACGGTGTGCGGGTAGGCGTACATCAGCCGGATCCAGCGGATGCCCTCGACCTCGCCCAGCTTCTCGAGCAGGACGTGGATCTGGCGCTTGCGCGTGGTGTCGAGGCCGAAGGCGGTGCTGTCCTCGGCGACGACGACCAGCTCCTGCACGCCGGCGGCGGCGAGGTTCTTCGCTTCCTCGACCAGCACGTCGATCGGCTTGCTGCGGTTCTTGCCGCGCATCTTCGGGATGGCGCAGAACGTGCAGGTGTGGTCGCAGCCCTCGCTGATGCGCAGGTAGGCGAAGCTCTTCGGCGTCAGCAGGAAGCGCTTGGTGTCGCTGCGCGGCCCCTTGGGCTTGCCGCCGTCGACAGGCGCGACCCAGCGGCGCTCGCTGCCGTTGACGATCTTGCGCACCACGGCCGGCACGCCCGAGTAGTCCGACAAGCCGAACACGGCGTCGAGCTCCGGCACCTGCTGGCGCAGCTCGTCGCCGTAACGCTGCGCGAGGCAGCCGACGGCGATGACGCCCTTGAGGTCGCCTTCGTCCTTCAGCTTGGCGACCGAGAGGATCGTGTCGATCGACTCCTGCTTGGCGGTGTCGATGAAGCCGCAGGTGTTGACGACGACGACGTCGGCGTCGGCGGGCTCCTTGACGACCTGCAGGCCTTCCTCGACGACGTGGCCCAGCAGCACCTCGGAGTCGACGAGGTTGCGGGCGCAGCCGAGGCTGATCAAGGAAACACGGATCGCTTCGTTCACGGCGGGGAGGGGTTGCGGCGCCGCCAGCAGGCAGCGCGCGGGCAGCGGATGCTAACGGCTCCGACGGCGATCCGCTCCGTGCGAACGCGGCGCCGCAGCAGGGCGCGGGCGCAAGCCGGCGGCGCGCAGCCGCCGGCGGAATCGCAGGGCGAGGCGGCGCGATCGCGCGCCGCCGTCGCCGGGCCGCATCACTGCGGCTTCTGCTGGACGACCCAGACCTTGACCTTCGACTCGACGTCCGCGTGCAGGTGCACGGCCACGTCGTAGACGCCGATCTCCTTCAGCGGGTTCTCCAGGCGGACCTGCTTGTCCTCGACCGCGAGGCCCTTCTCGCGCAGCGCGGCGGCGACGTTCGAGTTCGTGACCGAACCGAACAGGTGGCCTTCCGCGTTGGCGCGGCCCTCGATCGTGACCGAGGCCTCGGCGAGCTTGGCGGCGAGGTCCCGGAGGCCGGCGACGCGCTTCGTCTCCTCGGCCATGGCCAGGGCGCGGGCGCGCTCGATCTCGGCCACGTTCGACTTCGTGACCATGACGGCGAGGCCGCGCGGCAACAGGTAGTTGCGCGCGTAGCCGGACTTGACCTTCACCACGTCGCCGATGCGACCGAGGTGCTCGATGTTCTGCTTCAGCAGGAGTTCCATTTCACATCCTCCCCACGAACGGCATGAAGCCGATGAGGCGCGCGTGCTTGATCGCTTCCGACAGCTTGCGCTGGTTCTGGCCCGAGAAGCCCGTGCGCTTGCGCGACTGGATGCGGCCGTTGGCCGACACGAACTTCGACAGATAGGCGACGTTCTTGTACTCGAGGGGCTCCTCGGGGAGCACCTCGCGGCGACGGGCGCCGAAACGTCCGAACTTGCTGCGGCGCTGGCCGCCACCGGACATGCCCCCGTCCTGGGAGTTGGTCGTCATGTTGCTCATGGATCAGGCCTCCGTGGGGGTATCGGCGACAGGTCCTGCCTCGGCCGGGGCCGCGGCGACAGGCTCCGGTGCCGGAGCCGGCGGGGCGTCGTCGGCCGGGATGGCGTTGACGTCGAACGCGGCTTCCGGCTCGTACGCGCCCTGCGGGATCTCCGCGCAGTCGACGAGCAGGTTGCGCATCACGGCCTCGTTGAACTGCAGGTCGCGGCGGATGGCCGCGACGGCCGACGTGTCGCAGGAGAAGTAGACCAGCAGGTACGTGCCGCGGTGCTGGCCGTTGACTGCGTAGGCGAGACGGCGCTCGTCCCAGCGGCGGCTGCTGAGGATCTTGGCGCCGTGCTTCGTGAAGATGCCAGCGACCGCGTCCTTCAGCGGCTGCCAGCCCTTGCGCACTTCCCGATTGTCGAGAAGGCACATGCATTCATAAGTGCGAGTGCGTTGCAACGTCATGCTCCCGGGCGGATGCCCGAATCCGAGTTGTAGGTTCCCATCAAGGTTTGCAGGTCCGCGCCATCGAGCCATTCCTGCAAGCAGTCGGCAGCGCGGACCAAGACACGACCGAGAACCTCACGTTCCTCCGGGAGGAATGGCGCCAGGACGTAGTCCGGCCAGTTGCTCGCATGCATCTGGCTCGAACGCGGCCCGTTGGACCCACCGCCTGCGGGCGACTTGTCGTCGCCAGAGACGGCCGGTCCGATACCGAGACGGAGACGGGGAAACGCGTCCGTGCCCAGCGTTTGCTGGATGGACGTGAGGCCGTTGTGGCCCCCTGCGCTCCCCGACGGCCGGATGCGCATCCGGCCCAGCGGTAGGTTCAGGTCATCGACGATCACAAAGAGCGAGTCCGGTTTCCGTCCCGCGGCCCGCAGCAGCGGGCCGGCGACGTCGCCGGAGCAGTTCACGTACGTCTGCGGCTTCACCAGCAGGAACTCGCGTCCCTTCCGGCGACCCTCGCAGACCTGCGCCTTCACCTTGCCGCCGAACTTCTTCGAACCATCGTCCGAATGCCGTTCGAGGCGGGTGAAGGACAGCCCGAGCCGCTGCGCCAACAGGTCTAGCGCCATGAACCCGGCGTTGTGTCGGGTCTGTTCGTACTCGGCTCCGGGGTTGCCGATGCCGAGTGCGATGCGGTGCCAGCCCATGGCTGCGTTCGGGGGGCGAGGAGGCTAGGGGGCGAGCCCGGCGCGGGCAAGCCCCCGGCCACCCTCGCGGATCACTTCTTGGCCGCCGGCTTCTCGGCCGCCTTGTCGGCAGCCGGGGCCGCCGCCGCCGGGGCCGCCTCGGGCGCCGCGACTTCCTGGACGACGAGCTTGGCGACGTGGCAGACCGGCATCGTCGGCGCCGAGATGAGCGTGACGCCCTCCGGCAGGGCCAGCTCGCCCGCCGTCAGGTAGTCGTCGATCTCGAGCTTGCTGATGTCGTGCGCCAGCGAATCCGGGATCGCCGTCGGCAGGCAGCGGATCGTGACCTTGATGTGGTCCTTGACCAGCGTGCCGCCCTTGCCGAGGCCGACCGGGTGGCCGGCGAGGGCGACCTCGACTTCGGCGTCGATCGGCTTGGTCAGGTCGATGCGCTTGAAGTCCGCGTGCAACGGCCGGTCGTTCGTGGCCTTGTACGCGACCTCCTTCAGGAACGCCGACTCGGCGACGCCGCCGATGTCGAGCTGGAAGACGCGGTGGTGCGCCTTGATGTGCTGCTCCAGCTCCCACTCGGAGATGGAGATCGACAGCGGTTCCTTGCCATCGCCGTAGACGACGGCGGGCATCCAGCCCTGGGCGCGCAGGGCTTCGTTGCGGTTGCGGCCGACGGCGGTACGGCGTTCGGCCTTCATGCGAGCGACTTGCATTGGACTACCTCGTTGGATCGATGCGTTCGGGGAAGATGGTTCGGCGGGCGCTCAGCGCTCGCTCTCGAAGAGTTTGCTGACGCTCTCGCTGCGGTGGATGCGGTCGATGGCCCGCGCGAGCAGCTGCGCCATCGAGCACACCTCGAGGCGCTGGATCTTCTTGTCGTGCAGGGGCACGGTGTCGGCGAAGAGGATCTTCTCGACGTCGGCGCTGTTGAGGCGCTCGACGGCGTTGCCGCACAGCACGGCGTGCGTGGCGACGATGAACACCTTGCGCGCGCCCTTCTCCTTGACGATGCGCGCGGCGTCGACGATCGAGCCGCCGGTCGAGACCATGTCGTCGACCAGCACGACGTCGCGGTTGCGGACGTCGCCGATGACGTGCTCGATCACCGTCTGCTCGCCGCTGATGCGACGCTTGTCGATGATGGCGAGGTCGCAGCCGAGGTCCTTGGCGTAGGCGCGCGCGAGCTTGGTGCCGCCGATGTCCGGCGACACGATCATCACGTCCTTGGTGTCGAGCTGCCGGACGCGCTCGATCATCACCGGGCGCGCGTACAGGTGGTCGACGGGGATGTCGAAGAAGCCCTGGATCTGCGCCGCGTGCAGGTCGACCGCGACGACGCGGTCGTAGCCGGCGGTGACCAGCAGGTTGGCGACGAGCTTCGCGTTGATCGGCACGCGGCCCTCGTCCTTGCGGTCCTTGCGGGCGTAGCCGAAGTACGGGATCACGGCGGTGATCCGGTCGGCCGAGGCGCGACGCAGGCAGTCGGCGAACGACAGCAGCTCGAACAGGTTCTCGTGGACGTTCGGCGTCGTCGGCTGCACGACGAACACGTCGGCACCGCGGACGTCGCACTCGACCTTGAGGTTGATCTCGCCGTCGGGGAAGCGCGCGAGCGACGCCGCGCCGAGCGGCACGCCCATGTACGAGCAGATGTCCTGCGCCAGACGCGGGTGGGCGGTGCCGGTGAAGACGCGCAGACGTTCGCCGCGGATGCTCATGCCTTCTCCTTCGCCGGCGGCAGCTCGCGCTGCTTCAGCTTGCGGGCCGGCACGCCGACCCACACCTCGCGGGGACCGATGACGCTGCCGCGCGTGACGATCGCGCCAGCGCCGGTGAGCGCCTCGTCCCCCACCGTGCTCGGCGCGACGATCACCGAGCCGCTGCCGATGAAGGCGCCGGCGCCGATCGTCGTCTCGTGCTTGTGCACGCCGTCGTAGTTGGCGGTGATCGTGCCGGCGCCGATGTTGGCGCGGGCGCCGACCGTGGCGTCGCCGAGGTACGTCAGGTGCTTGGCCTTCGCGCCAGCGCCCATGCGCGTCTTCTTGGCCTCGACGAAGTTGCCGATCTCGGCGCCGTCCTCGAGCACGGTGCCGGCGCGCAGGTGCGCGAACGGCCCGACCTCGCAGTTGCGGCCGACGACGCAGCCGGTCCCGATCACGGTCGCCGGCAGGATGCGCGTGTCGGCGCCGATCGTCACGCCGTGGTCGATCCACGTCGTCGTCGGGTCGACGACGATCACGCCGTTGTCGAGGTGCTCGAGCAGGATGCGCTCCTGCATGCGCGCGCGCGCGACCGACAGGTCGGCCAGCGTGTTGACGCCGGTGATCTCGGCCGGATCCTCGGCTTCGAGCGTCGGGATCTCGCGCTTCTTCGCCAGCGCGGCGACGGCGTCGGTCAGGTACAGCTCGCCTTGGGCGTTGTTCGGCTTCAGGTTGGCGAGCGCTGGGCGCAGCGCGTCCGCGTCGAAGCAGTAGAAGCCGGCGTTGATCTCGTCGATCTCGAGCTCGTCGTCCGAGCAGTCCTTGTGCTCGCGGATGCCGGTGAAGCGGCCGTCGTCGTCGCGCAGGATGCGGCCGAGCCCGGTCGGATCGTCGGGCACCGCCGTCAGCACGCTGCACGGCGCGTCGCCGCGCAGCTCGCGCAGTTCGCGCAGCGTCTCGGTCGTGATCAGCGGGCAGTCGCCGTACGTGATCAGCACGTCGCCACGGAAGTCGGCGAGCGCCTGCATGGCCGCCTGCACGGCATGGCCGGTGCCCCTCGGCGCGCCTTGATCGACGAAGTCGATGCGGGGGAACATGCCCCCGCAGGCTGCCTGGACGGCCGCCTGGACCTTGTCCTTCTGATGGCTCAGCACCACCACCGTGCGCTGCGGCTGCAGCGGCGCCGCTGCCGCCAGCGCCGAGGCGACCAGCGTGCGCCCGCACAACGGCAGCAAGACCTTGGGCAAGCTCACCTTGGTGCGCTTGCCCAGGCCAGCAGCCAGGCAGATGACAGCCAACGGACGGGTCACGGAGACGGACTCGGGGCGGGACGGGGAGGGAAAGGGGGCGAGGATTGTGCGGATCCCCCCGGCGAGGGTCAAGGGCCGCGGCGGCCCGAACCCCACCCGCTTGCGCCAGCGCCCCCCGGCAGCAGGGTGGCGCGACCCGGCGCGCCGAAACCGCACCGCCCGTGGCGCGGGCGGTCCAGCACCGCGGGCGTCCGGCTCAGAACTGGCGGACTTCGCAGTTCGTGCGGAACCAGCCGGTGATCGGGTCGAGGCCGACGGCTTGGAACTTGATCTGCTGGCCGGTCAGGATGCCGGCGGGCACCGTGTACAGCCACGTCTTGCTCGGGTTGCCGATCGCGCCGGTGCCCGACAGCGACACGCCGCCGAAGGCGCCGATGCCGTCCTCGAGCACCACCGTCAGCGCGTAGCTGGGATCGGTGCAGATCGGACCGATCGACGTCTGCAGCGTCGGCGAGCCCGGGAACGACAGCATCAGGATGTACGGCACGTTCGCCGGCACCGCGGTCGTGGTGTTGGTCGCCGTCATGACCAGCAGCGTGCCCGACGGCGTCGCCGTCAGCTTGCGCGCGAACAAGCTCGCCGCGCCGTTCGTCTGCGAGCCCGGCGTGCTGCCGGTCACCGTGATCGCGCCGCCCGTCAACGTCGCGGTGACGTTGGTCTGCGCGAAGCCGTTGCCGTCGGCGAGCACCGGGTTGGTCGTCGACAGCGTGGCGCCGCCGGTGACCGCGAAGTTGACGGTGCCGCCCGCGAGCGGATTGCCGTTGGTGTCGCGCACCTGGACGCGCACCGGGTTGGCGAAGGCCTCGCCGGCGACGCCGACCTGGCCGCCACCGCTGATGGCGACGACGCTGTTGGTCGGGCCGAGCGGGCGAAGGCGCTTCAGGGTGCCGCCGGTCGTCGGGTAGGTGCCCGGGTGCTGCAGGAACCAGATGCCGCCGTCCGGGCCCTGGCGCATGCTCACCGTGCCGACGAAGTTCTGCCCCCAGTTCGCCGCCGAGGGCTGGCCGGGCACCGCCGGCAGTGCCGTCCAGCCGGAGCCGGTGTTCTGCACGCAGCGGACCTGGCCGGCGAAGTAGTCGAGGTAGAAGCCGACGCCTTCGTAGGCCGCGCCGAAGTTGTAGGCGCCGCCGGTCTGGTTGCGGTAGCGCGGGCCGCCGATCACGGACAGCCAGCCCGAGCCGGACTGCGCGACGGCCGCGATCGGCGCGACCAGCGCCGGCTGCGTGCCGGAGCACGTGCTGTAGGTGTTGTTGCCCTCGCGCCACGGCCAACCGAAGTTGACCAACGGCAGCGTGCTGCCGGCGCCGCGGACGTACTCGGAGTACTCCTCGACCGCGTTCTGGCCGACGTCACCGATGTAGAGGTTGCCGGTCGCCTGATCGATCTCCATGCGCACCGGGTTGCGCAGGCCCTGCGCGACGATCAGCTGGCTGATGGTGCCGGCGTTGGCCGACAGCGGGTTGTCGCCCGGATCGAGCGAGTCGAACGACGGCGCGGTCGTGCTGCCACCGGCGGCGAGGCCGCTGACGTTCATGCGCATCACGCAGCCGAGCGAAGAGGTGTTGCTCTGCGCCGTGCACGCGTTCGCGTCGTCGCCGATGCTCTGGTAGAGCATGCCGTCGGGGCCAAAGCGCGGCGAACCACCATTGTGGTTGAAGGCGTTGTCCGGGATCGACGCGAGGATGACGCGGCGGCTCGTCGAAGCGAACGACAGCAGCGTGCTCGAAGCGTTGGCGAGGTCGCCGGTGCAGGTGAAGCGGTCCAGGTGCAGGAACGCGTCGGCCGTGCTGGAGTACCAGACGTAGATGTGGCCGTTGCTGGCGAACGCCGGGTCGGCGGTGATGCCGAGCAATCCACGCTCGCTGCCGGTCTCGACGGTCGGCACGGTGCCGATGGTCACCGGCGCACCGCCGGCGTAGACCATGACCGCGCCGCCGCGGTTGGCGATCAGCACGCGACCGTCGGGCAGGAAGCAGAAGTCGTGCCCCGCCTGCAGGCCGCTGCTCACGAGGGTGTCGACGGTGAAGCCGGTGGGAACGGACTGGGCGACGGCGTGCGCGGCCGCGGCGAGGACGATGGTGGTGGCGAGTAGGAGACGCATGCGAAGGCTCTCGGTGGCGGTCGCCGCGGGCAGTCGCGGCAGACCGGTGGGCCGCGAAGTCTACCGCAGGCCCGGCGGACGGACAGCGGCTCCGGCCCGGGTCGATACGCCCGACTGGCGGCACGGCGGACGTCAAGCCAGCCGGCACGGATTGCCGATGCCATGGTCGCCATGGGCCACGTCGTCCTCGGCGCGCCGCCGCTGGCGCGCTACCACCTGCACGAGCGCCTGCTGCGCGTGCTGCGGCAGCGTGGCCACCGGGTCTCCGTGCTCGCCACCGCTGCGGCGGCGCGGACGTTCTGGGCCCGCCAGGGGGAAGCCGTCGTGCAACTCGCCGACGCGCCGACGAGTCCGCACGCCGCCCTGCCGCTGCAGGAACTCGCGCCACGCCGCCACGGCATCCGCCGACGGCGCTTCGCCAACCTCGCCGCCGCGCTCGAAGCGTGGTTCCTGCAGGAACAGCCGGACCTGCTCCTGCTCGACCAGGACCGCGGCGACGCCGGCCGACTGCTGCAGTTCGTCGCTCGCCGCCACGGCTGCCGCGTGCTCTGGCTCGGCGACGGACTCCTGGCGCACACGCTGCAGGTCGACGATCGCGGCATCGACGGCGACGCGGCGCTGGCCGGCCGACCGCC
>JBEITC010000336.1:0-4594 GCA_040375075.1 Planctomycetota bacterium
CGGCCGCCAAGGTGGCGGTGGCGGTGGCAACGCCGGTGGCGGACGCCAAGGTGGCGGCGGCGGCGGCAACGCCGGTGGCGGCCGCCAAGGTGGCGGCGGCCAGGCCGGCGGCCGCTGATCGATGGCTGCGCCGACGCGCCAGCCGCTAGCATCGAGCGCGTGCGCGCTCTCTCCTCGCTGCTGCTGACGCTGCTGGTCGCCGGCAGCCTCGCCGTCGCTGCCTACGCCGCGCTTTGGGCGCTTCGCCGCGAACCGATCGCCGTCGTCGCGCCGGCCTTCGCGCCGTCAGCGGCGCCGATCCCAGCGCTCGACCGCCTCCCCGACAGCCCCGACTTCGCGCGCACCATGGCGCCAGCTCCCGACCGCGGCGACGCGCCGCTGGTGACGCTGTCGGTGCTGGTGCAGAACGCGCCGCCGGACTGGCCGGTGGCCGAGGCAGGGCTCGCGATCGCGCCCGCGCACGGCGGCGACGGCGTGAGCTGGCTGCCGCTCGCGGACAGCGTGCGCAGCGCGACCGGCTGGCAACTGCGCCACGTCGTGCCAGCCGGCGAGGACTACGAGCTCGCGCTCGCGCCAGCGCGCCCCGGCGCCCTGCGCTCCTTCCTCGCGCGCGCGACGACGCGCGTCGACGGTCCGACCGCGGTGACGATCGATGCGCGCGCGGCGCTGGTGACGTTCCGACTGCCCAAGGGCGCCAGCCGCCATGGCCCGTTCCGCATCGTCCGCGACGGCGCCGAGGGCTGGCTGCCGGCGGAGGCGCAGACTGGCCTCATCCTGGCGCCGGATGCGCCGCTGCGCGTCTGGCTCGGTGCTGGCGCGTACCGGCTGGTGGACGTGCTCCATCCTGATCGCGCCCAGGCGTTCGCCGTGCCGGGCGTCGCGGACGTGGAAGTCAGCGCGACGCTTGCAGCGGTTCGAGCTGACCGGCAGTGAGCCGGAACAGGCTGCCAGCGACCGGATGCGGCGCGTTGGCCGCCACGGCCGCGGCCGCCGCCGCGACCTGCGCGACGTCGACCTCTGGCGCGCGACCGACCCACAGCGTGTCGCGATCGGGCAAGGCGACGAGCAGTTCTTCGTCCGACCCGAGAAGCAGCAGCACCCGCGCGGCGTCGTAGCCATCGCCGCTGCGCAGCACGAGGCCGTCCTCGGGGACGCGCTCGGGCAACGGCGCGCCGCGCTGCGCGAGGTTGACGACCGCGAGGTCGTGGACGTCCGCCTCCGTCTTGCGCCAGCGCTGCAGGTGCTTGCGGCAGATGAACACCATGTCGGCGCCTTCGTCGATCACGTAGACGACGACGAGACGATCCCCGAGCGGGCGATGGACGATGCCCGAATCGCCGAAGGCGCCGCGCTCGGCCAGCCAGGCGCGGGTGCGCACCTGCGGCAGCAAGGACGTCGCGACGAAGGCGAAGTCCCCGTCGTCGTCGTCGATCCGATCGAGACCGACATCACGCACTTCGCCGAGCAGCCGGGCAACCGCGCGCGTGAAGCCGTCGGTGGCGTCCCCGGCGTGGGCGAAGAGGCCGTGCAGCGCGACCACCGTCTCCTGGCCGTCGACGGCCAGCAGGCAGGCAAAGCGGTCCGGCAGCATCCCGAGGAATCGGACGGTCGGGTGCTGCTGCGCCAGTTCGTTCTCCAACCGAAGGACGAACGGGGCGACGTTCGGATCGACGTCCAGCGCCTGCTGCCGCCAGCGACGATGCACCAGCACCGCCGCCCAGGCCGCCGCCAACCACGTTGCGCCGATCCAGAACCACATGGGGTCGGTATCGGAAGTTCCTGCCGGGGACTGGAGCACGGCGCCGCCGTACGGATTCCATAGGGTTGACGCCTAGTTGGCCGGAGCGTTCGGTTTCTCGGCCCAGCGGGATGTTGTCTGGAGTTTTCTCGGGACCGTCATGCCAGAACCGCAAACCCAAGCCTCCTACCGCCTGCTCGTCTGGAGCGACGGATCCGTGCGATCGATTCCGCTGCGCGGCGAGCGCTGGGTCATCGGACGCTCGCTCGGCTGCGACATCGTGCTGCGGGATGCGGCCGTCAGCCGCCGCCACCTGCTGCTCGAGCGGCAAGGCAACGGGTTCGCCTTCCAGGACCTCGGCAGCAGCAACACGCCGCAGCTGGCCGGCAAGCCGATGCGGCAAGGCAAGCTCGTCACCGGCCAGACGCTGACGCTCGGCGGCACGCGCCTCGTGATCGAAGCGCGCACCACGCCGCCCGCATTCCACCCGAGCGTCGCGTCGCCGACGGTGATCGCGCGCGAGATCGCCGACGAGGATCCGGCGATCCCGCACGGCAGCTCGCCGACGACGACCGCCAGCCGCGTGCTGCAGCGACTCGAGTGGACGTTCGCCGATCTCGGCGAGGCCAGCCACGCCGCCGAACCGCTGCTCGACCTCGCGCTCAACCTGATGGGCCGCCGGCGCGGTTGGTTCGGCCGCATCGCGACCGACGGTCGCGCCGAGACGCTCGCCGAGCTGGATCTGACCGAACGCCGTCGCGCGTTCGAACTGCCGCGGCTGCTGCTCGACGACGCACGCCGACTCGGCCGCCCCCACCTGCTCAAGGTGCGATCGGAGACCGGCGAAGAGGAGTTGCTGATGGTGCCGCTCGGGACCGGCGGCGAGGCCTTGCTCGCGCTGACGGCGCCAGTGGCCGATGCGCCGCCGTCGCAAGAGGCGCTGCGGCTCGCGCACAGCTTCGCGGCCGTTGCCTGGCGCCGGCTGTGCGAAGTCCAGGAGCGGATGCGCCTGCGCGACGAACTGCAGCAACTGCGCTTCACGGTGACGGCCACGCACGCAGCGCTGCTCGGCAGCGCGCGGCTGCAGCCGATCCGCGTCGCGCTGCGCAGCATGGCCGGCGACGGCGGTCCGCTGCTGCTCGCCGGCGAACCCGGCTGCGAGCTCGAGGAGCTGGCCCGCTACCTGCACGCCGAGAGCCCGCGCCGCGCGGCGCCGTTCCTCGCGTGGGACGCCACCGCGACGCCGGTCGCCCAGCACGAGCGCGAGCTGCTCGGCGCCGACGGCGTCGCGCGCCGCGCCGCCGGCGGCACGCTGTTCGTCGCCAACGCCGACCACCTGACGAACGCCATGCTGGACGCGCTGCGGCAGGCGACCAAGCGCATCGACGAACCGACGGCGGCGACCACGCTCGTGGTCGCATCGGCGTTGCCTGCGGCCGAGCTGCTGGCGACGCCGCTCGGCGGCTGGCTGGCCCATCGTCGCGTCGACGTGCCGCCGCTGCGGCAGCAGCCCGGCGACGTGCTGGTGCTCGCCGAGTTGTTCCTCGCCGAACTCGGCCCGGGCCCGAACGGCGCGCCGCGCACGATCACCGAGCGCGCCAAGCGGCTGCTCGCGACCCATGCCTGGCCGGGCAATGTCCGCGAGTTGCGCCATGCGGTCGAGAGCGCCGCCGCGCAAGCCGCCGACCAGCCGATCGCTCCGCGCCACCTGCCGCAGGCGATCACCGGCGAAGCGGGAACGCCGTCCGACGTGCCGACACTCGAGGAGATGGAGCGCGCGCACATCGTCGACGTGCTGCAGCGCACGGGCGGCAACCGCTCGAAGACCGCCCACCTGCTCGGCATCGCCGTCTCGACGCTCTACGAGAAGCTGCGCCGCTACCGCATCGCCGACTGAACGGCGGCGCTCGGCCGCGGCTCGGCTGCAGTTCGGCCGCAGTTCGTCGGACGGCCCGCCCGGCCAGCGCCCAGCAACCGTCGGCACCGCCCGTCGCGCGCCCCGCGGCGTTGCGCATGCCCGCATGCCGCCGCGCGACTGTGGCCTGCGCCACCACCGCGCGCCATGATCGGCGCATGGTCTCGCCGCGACGCATCTACCTCGACAACGCCGCCACGACCCGGCCGTTCGCCGCCGTCGTCGACGCCATGGCCGAGGCAGCGCGCGACGCGTACGGCAACCCGAGCAGCGGTCACGCCTACGGTCCGCCGGCCAAGCGCCTGCTCGACGACGCGCGCGAGTTCCTGCGCGGCTCGGTCGGCGCCGCGCGCGTGGTGTTCACCTCGGGCGGCAGCGAAGCGGACCAGCTCGGCATCGTCGGGTCGGCGCTCGCGCGCTCGCCGGGGCGCGTGCTGATGTCGGCCGCCGACCACCTGGCGCTGCTGCAGTGCCAGGGCATGCTCGGCCGGCTGCGCCACCACGTCGACGTGCTGCCGGTGACGGTCGACGGCGACATCGCGCCCGAGGCGCTGTTCGAGCGGCTCGGCCAGGACGTGCGCGTCGTCGCGCTGATGCACGGCCACAACGAGCTCGGCACGCTCGGCCGCCTGCACGACCTCGTCGAACTCGTGCGCCGCGCGGCGCCGGGCGCCCACGTGCACGTCGACCTGGTCCAGACGTACGGCAAGCTGCCGTTCGACATGGACGACTTCGGCGTCGACTCGGTCGCCGTCTCCGGCCACAAGTTCCATGGCCCGCGCGGCGCCGGCTTCCTGGCGCTGTCGAGCACCGCCGAAGTCGCGCCGCTGCTGCCCGCGGGCGGCCAGGAAGGCGGCCTGCGCGGCGGCACCGAGAACGTGCCCGGCGCGGTCGGCCTCGCGATCGCCGCCGAGCGCGTGCTCACCCACCAGGCGGCGACC
>JBEITC010000074.1:0-11377 GCA_040375075.1 Planctomycetota bacterium
GACAGCGCCGCCGGAGCGGCGCGCTGACCGACACGCTGACGGCGGGCGCGGGCGACCGTGCGCGCCGTCAGGTAGGCTTCGCGCGGCCCAGACGCCACGACCTGCATGGACCTGAACAAGTACCTCCGCGACGTCCCCGACTTCCCCAAGCCCGGCATCCTGTTCAAGGACATCACGCCGCTGCTGGCGTCGCCCGTGGCGATGAAGGAAGCGATCGCGCGCCTCGCGCGCCTCGACGTCGGCGCCATCGACAAGGTCGCGGCGATCGAGTCGCGCGGCTTCCTGTTCGGCGTCCCGCTCGCGATGGAGCTCGGCGTCGGCTTCGTGCCGATCCGCAAGCCCGGCAAGCTGCCGTGGAAGACCAACCGCGTCGAATACTCGCTCGAGTACGGCAAGGACGCCGTCGAGATCCACCAGGACGGCGTGAAGCCCGGCGAGCGCGTGCTGCTCGTCGACGACCTGCTGGCCACCGGCGGCACGATGGGCGCGGCCTGCCAGCTGGTCGAAGGCTGCGGCGGCGTGGTGGCGGCCTGCGCCTTCGTGGTGGAGCTGTGCTTCCTCCCCGGCCGCCAGCGCCTCTCCCCCCGCCGGGTCGATTCGCTGGTCGCCGTCCGCTAGCCGCCGGGCCCTCCCGGTCGACTTCTTGCGCACCGCAAGTCCCTTTGAGAGAAGGACTTGTGCATTTCGCTAAAGAAATCTCCCAGGCCGTGCTCAACCCCCCGCGGGTTGCTGCCGATGAGGCCGGCATCGACCCGTCCCCCGGGTCGCGTTCTTTGCTCTCGCGGTCCCCAACACGCCTCCCGAAACGGCAAACCCGGCGAAAGCCGGCGACGCAAAGCCATAGGGCCTTCGGTCCACTCCCCGGACCATGGCAGCCTGGTTCCCGAAGGACGCGCGGCCTGCGCTGCAGGCCCTGCTGACGACGGCGCCTGCCCCGGCGCCGAGGACGGAAATCCGGTCCAGCTACGCGCTGTGACGGAGGAAGTGACGACGCCGCGACTGCTTTAGTGTCCCCACTTCCTCCGACCGTTGCGCTAAGCCGTCCCCACGAACATGGCCAAGTCCTCCCGCGCCGTCCGCACCGACTCCAAGAAGCCCGCTGCCGAGAAGGCGACGCCAGCCGCGAAGCCTGCGACGAAGGCGAAGGCCGCCGAGACGAAGGCGCCCGCGTCCGGCACGCAGCCGCTGACGGAAGCGGAGCTGGAGATCATCTGGAAGACGTTCAAGCGCACGCGCGACGAGAACCTGCGCAACACGCTCATCGAACAGCACATGCCGCTCGTGCGCTCGATCGCCGAGCGCGTGCTGCAGACGCTGCCGAAGTCGATCGAGCTCGACGACCTCGCCTCGGCCGGCCTGTTCGGCCTGATGGACGCGATCAACGGCTTCGACCTGACGCGCGGCATCAAGTTCAAGACGTACTGCTCGACCCGCATCCGCGGCTCGATCCTCGACGAGCTGCGCTCGCAGGACTGGGTGCCGCGTCTCGTGCGCCTCAAGGCGCACCGCCTCGAACGCGCCGTCCGTCAGCTCGAGGGCGAGCTCGGCCGCGCGCCGAACCAGGTCGAGATCGCCAAGGCGCTCGGCATCAGCCTCGAGGAGCTGCAGGCGCACCAGGCCGAGGCCAACGCCAAGGCGATCTTCTCGCTGTCGGAGAAGTGGGACGACGGCGACGAGGAGAAGGACATGGAGAAGGTCGAGATCCTCGCCGACCGCAAGTCGACGAACCCGCTCGACACCGTCCAGCAGAGCGACGCGCTGGACATGATCACGAGCAGCCTCACCAAGAAGGAGCGCCTGATCGTCATCATGTACTACTACGAAGGCCTGACGATGCGCGAGATCGGCGAGATCATGGAGCTCACCGAGTCGCGCGTGTGCCAGATCCACAGCAACGTGATGATGCGCCTCAAGGCGCAGCTCGAGCGCTCGCAGGAAGCCGCCGTGGAGTGACGTCGGGAGCGCGCAAGTCCTTCCGGCACAGGGCGTAGGGGCGAACCCTAGAGGCCGGAAAACCGCGCGAAAGGCTGCAGGGTCGGGCGAGGTCGGGTCGATAGAGGAAGTCGACCACGTACAGCACGAAACCCATGGCCAAGAACGTCTTGATCGTCGACGACTCCGCAACGATGCGGAAGATCATCATGCGCGGCATCCGTCAGGCGGGCATCGAGAACGCCGACTTCAAGGAGGCCGGCGACGGCGTCGAGGGGATGCAGGCCGTCGAGGCCGGCGCCTTCGACCTCATCCTCAGCGACGTCAACATGCCGAACATGAACGGCCTCGACTTCGTCAAGGCCGTCGCGACCAAGCTCGGCACCCCGCCTCCCATCGTGATGATCACGACCGAGGGCAGCGAGGAGGTCGTCAAGGAAGCGATGAACCGCGGCGCGAGGGGCTACCTGAAGAAGCCCTTCACCCCGGAGAAGATCCAGGAAGTCATCGGCCCGTTCCTGAAGTGAACACCCGTCGACTCAAGCGAGGAGCGGCCAAAGGCCGAACCTCCCTACCATGAGCACCGCGACGCTCGAACAGCACCTCGTCGAGGCCCTCCAGCGCGCCGCGCGGGAGATCCTCGAGACGATGGTGTCGATGTCGCCGACGTCGGTGACGGAGGAGTCGGAGGACACGTCGTCGTTCCGCGACGAGGTGATCGGCCTGCTCGGCTTCACCGGCACGCGCACGGGGACCATCGTCGTCCGCGCGTCCGAGGCGCTGGCCCGGACGGTGGCGGCGCGGATGCTGATGATGGAGCCGAGCGAGATCGGCTCCTTCGCCGACGCGGCCGACGCCTTCGGCGAGGTCGTCAACATGCTCGCCGGCAACTTCAAGAACGCGTGGGTCGCCGACGGCAACGCCATGGAACTGGCGATGCCCAACGTCATCCACAACGGCGCGGTGAAGGTCCACTCCGACGGCCCTGGCTGCGTGCGCTCGCGCGTGCGCGTCGCCGTGGAGGGCGGCGTCATCGACATCGGCGTGCACTTCGAGGGCAAGGAACGCGCGTAGCGCGAACGGCCCCATGAACGGCGCCGCGCTGAAGCAGGGGACGGCCAAGGAGCTGCGCAAGCTCTTCGCCATGCTCGCCAGCTCGATGGGCGAGACGCTCGGCTCGCTCGTCAGCAAGCCGATCACGGTGCGCCCTGCCGATCCGACGGTGATCGACGTCGACGCCTACGTCGCCGCGCTGCCCAGGGCCGCCGCCGTGGCGCGCGGCGCGCTCGACAAGGGCTACGCCGGCAAGAAGTTCCTCGCGCTCGTCGAGGTCCCCGACGCGATCGCGATGGCGGGCCTGCTGATGATGACGCCGGACCACGTCATCGAGCAGCGCCGCGCGAGCGGCGTGCTCGAGGGCGAGGACGCCGAGGCGTTCGGCGAGCTCGGCAACGTGCTCTACTCCGGCCTCGGCAACGTCCTGCGCGAGCAGGTCGGCAACGTCGACATCCGCTTCCAGGACCACGGCGTGGTCAAGCCGGGCCTCGACAAGGACGGCGTGCTCGGCGTCGGCAATCTCGTCGTGTTCCCGTTCGCGCTCAAGGTCGGCAACCACGCCGAGACCGAGGGCGCGCTCGCGATCGACTTCGAGACGGCCGCTGCCTGGAACAAGGCGCCGCTCGAGGTCGCCACGGCGAGCCTCGACGCCGCCGCGGCCGAGGCGCAGAAGGACGCCGCCACGGCGCGCGGCGCCGACGACGACGAACTGGAGAACATCCCGCAGGCCGAGATCCGCGGCGCCATGGCCGCGTTCCTCGCCGAGACCGACGTGCACCGCCTGCTGCGCAAGAGCTGCCGCCGCGTCGGACTCGACCTGCGGCGCCACGGCCGCGGCGAGATCCCCAATCCGGCCGCGCACCGCAACGAGGTCGTGCTGATCGACGTGCCGCTGACCGACGAGAAGCGCTTCGACTGGTGCAAGCGCATCAAGGAGTTCGCGCCGACGACGAAGGTGGCGCTGCTGTTGCACCATCCGTCGCGGCCGCGCGTGACCCGCGCGTTCCTCGCCAAGGCCGACCTCATCCTCGGTTATCCGTGCGACGAGGCGCAGCTGTCGGCGAAGCTGCAGGCGCTGCTCGAGCCAGCCCCCGAGACGCCGGCGTCGTGAGCCGCGGCCGGGCGGCTAGGGCCGTTCCTTGACAGCTTCGCGCAGCCGCCGGACGTCGTCCTGCGTGCGCCGCGCCGAGTCGACGATCTTCTGCATCGCGTCGGCGTAGGCCGCCACGTCGCCGAGCGCCTTGGCCACCTCCGCCTGGATCTCGATGGTGCCGAGCAGGTTGTTGACCCGGTGGACGAGCTCGTCGAAGGGCGTCTTCGTCATGCCGGCAGACGGTAGCGGCGGCGGCGACCGACGGCCGCGGTCGGTGTTGGGGGCGACCACACCAGTGTTGGCTTTTGCCACCTAGGAATCGGTCTCTCGCGCTGCTCGACCACTACATATGGTGGTTTTGAGCTTGGCACGGCACGTGCTTCTCGCGGGCAAGAGAACGCCATGAAGTCGATGCCCAAGTGGTTCCTGGTTCCCCCCGCCGTCGCTGCGATGCTCGTGCTCGGCACGCTGACGATGGGCAACGGTTCGCCGAAGCCGATCGCCCCCAAGGCCAATGCCGCAGCGGTCGCCGACGGCGCAGCCGTCGAGCAGGACCAGGCCAGCGCCCCCGCCGCCGGCCGCGGCCAGACCATCGCCGGCCCGAAGGCCCCCGACCTCGGCCAGATGGTCGCGGCGCTCGCGGCCGTGCTCGGCCTCGGCGTCGCCGGCGTCTACGTGCTGCGCCAGCTGCGCGGCCCGGCGCGCGCCAGCGGCGGCATCCCGCTGCTGACGCTGCGCCAGTCGCTGCGCCTGTCGGCCAAGCAGACGCTGCACGCGATCGAGTTCGACGAGCGCATCGTGCTCGTCGGCGAGTCCGACCGCGGCATCACGCTGATCGACAGCGGCCGGCTGCCCGAGCGCGCCGCCGACGAAGCCGAGGTGCTCGGCCGTCCGGCCGGTCGCACGCTCGACGTCGTCGCGGACGACGACGACGACGGCGCGGTGCCGAAGAACCTCGTCATCCCGCGTCCGGAGAAGGCGCCCGCGCGCCGCGCCCCGACGCCTCCCGCGACCAAGGCCGACGGCGCCCAGCCGTCGCTCGCCGACTTCCGCAACCTGCTGCAGAAGGCGGGTCGCTCGTGAGCTTCCTGCGCGCGCTGTTGCTCGCCGCGTGCTGCCTCTGCGGCGGCGCGCTGTCGGCCCAGTCGGCCAACGACCCGGCGACGCTGCCGGTCGTCGGCCAGAACATGGTCGCCGGCACGCTGTCGGCGCAGGACCCGACCGGCTCGACCGGCCTGCAGCAAGGCCAACAGGGCCAGGGCCAGCAAGGCCAGGGCGCTGGCGTGACGCTCGCGTTCAACACCGGCGCAGGCGGCAAGGGCCTCGGCTCGGCGCTCGAGATCGTGCTGCTGATGACGCTGCTGGCGATGGCGCCGGCGATCGTCATGACGATGACGTGCTTCACGCGCATCGTCGTCGTGCTGTCGTTCCTCAAGCGCGCGATGTCGATGCAGGACCTGCCGCCGGCGATGATCACCACCGGCTTCGCGCTGTTCATGACGCTGTTCGTCATGAAGCCGGTCGTCAGCGACATCTACACGCAGGCGTACGAGCCGTACGTCGCCGGCACGATGGACTGGAAGCAGGCCGCCGACGTCGCCGGCCGCCGCATGAACCAGTTCATGCTCGCGCAGACGCGCGAAGAGGACGTCGCGCTGATCCTCGAGCTCAGCAAGGAGCCGCGCCCGGCCACCGCGCTGGAGACGCCGTTCCACGTCGCCGTCCCGGCGTTCGTGCTGTCGGAGATCAAGACCGCCTTCCAGATGGGCTTCGTGCTCTTCCTGCCCTTCGTCGTCATCGACCTGGTCATCAGCTCGATCCTGGTGTCGATGGGCATGTTCAGCCTGCCGCCGGTCGTCGTCTCGACGCCGCTCAAGCTGCTGCTGTTCATCCTCGTCGGCGGCTGGGACCTCGTCGTCGTCTCGCTCGCCCAGAGCTTCACCGCCTGAGGAATCCGCCATGGGCCACGAAACCCTCATCGATCTCTGCAAGACGACGCTGCTGACGGCGCTGATGATCTGCGCCCCGGCGCTGCTCGTCGGCATGGCCGTCGGCCTGCTGGTCAGCTTCTTCCAGACCGTGACGTCGCTGCAGGAGCAGACGCTGACGATCGTGCCGAAGATGCTCGCCGTGCTGCTGACGATCATCCTGCTGATGCCGTGGATCCTCGGCACGCTGCGCAACTACACGGCGACGCTGTTCGAGAACCTCGCCGCCTACGGGATGAGCGGCTGACGGAGGCGATGGTGGACGTCCAGCAGGCAGTCGAACAGGCGACCGCGTTCTTCCTGCACGTGGTGCGGGCGGGCGCGTTCTTCGCCGTCGTGCCGCTGTTCGGCCGCACCGCCGACACCTTCCCGCTCCGCCTCGTGCTCGCCGTCGCGCTCGGCGCGGTCGCCTGGCACGTCGGCGGCCCGGACGTGCCGGCGCCGCAGAACCTGCTCGCGCTCGGCGTCATGGCGCTGCGCGAGGGCGTGATCGGCCTGGGCCTGGGCTTCGCGCTGTCGACGATGACGTCGCTGCTGGTCAGCGCCGGCGAGATCGTCAGCTCGGAGATGGGCTTCTCGATGGCGCGCTCGATCAACCCCGAGAGCGGCGAGGACGCCGCCGTCGTCGGCCAGCTGCTGCAGTCGCTCGGCTTCCTGCTGGTGCTGCAGTTCAACCTGCACCACGACGCGCTGCGCGTGCTGCACTCGACCTACGAGGCCTGCCCCGTCGGCCAGCCGTTCGACATCGAGCCCATCTGGCACGGCCTCGCCGCGCTGGTGTCGGGCAGCGTCACGCTCGCCGTGCAGTACGCCTTCCCGGTCATGGCGGTCATGCTGCTGCTGTCGGTCGGCCTCGTGCTGCTCGGCCGCGCGGTGCCGTCGATCAACCTGATGGAGTTCGGCTTCGCGTTCCGCGTGATCGCGGCGCTCGGCGTCATGACCATCTTCCTCGCCGAAGGCGCGCCGTTCCTGGTCGACGCCTTCCGCGACATCCTCGCCGGCTCCGCCGGCCTGTTCGGGGGCTGAGCCATGGCCTTCGGCGCCGACCAGGACGGCAAGACCGAGAAGCCGACGCCGACCCGGCTGCAGGAGGTCCGCGAGAAGGGCGACTCGCCGCTCTCGCGCGAGCTCGTCCAGGGCGGCGTGCTGCTGATCGCCGCCGTGATGCTGATGGTCCTCGGCGGCTGGCTCGTCGACTCCTTCCGTCGCGTGCTGCAGCACGGCCTCGCCGTCGACCGCGCCCGCGTCGACGACGTCGGCTCGGCCTGCCGCGCGCTGCTCGACGCCGCCTGGATCGTCGTGCCGCCGTTCGCCGTGTTCGTGCTGGCGCTGACGGCCGCGACGCTGCTGATCGGCTACGGCCAGATCGGCGTGAAGTGGTCGAAGGAAGCGATGGGCTTCAAGCTCGAGCGCGTCAACCCGGCGACCAACTGGAAGCGCGTCTTCAACGTGCAGGCGCTGGTGCGCACCGGCTTCGCCGCGCTCAAGCTCGCCGTGCTCGTCGTCGTGCTGTGGATGGTCGTCGGCGGCCGCCTGCCGGCGCTGCTGCACCTGCACGAGCAGCCGCTCGCCGACGCCGCCGGCCACGTCGCCGGCATCGCGCTCGACGTCCTGCTGTGGGTCGGCGCGGTCGTCACCGCCATCGCCGCGGCGGACTTCTTCTGGCAGCGCTACCAGTTCGAGAAGCGCAACATGATGAGCCGCCAGGAGGTCGAGGACGAACGCAAGCGCAGCGAAGGCGACCCGGCGGTGAAGATGCGGCAGCGGCGCGCGCGCCACGAGCTGATGAAGAACCGGATGATGTCCGAGGTCCCCAAGGCCGACGTCGTCATCACCAACCCGACCCACTTCTCGGTCGCGCTCCGGTACGACCGTACCCGTGACGCTGCGCCGAAAGTGGTGGCGAAGGGCGTCGACGAGGTCGCCTTCATCATCCGCGAAATCGCCAAGAAGAACGGTGTGCCGCTGATGGAGGACCCGCCGCTCGCCCGGGCGCTCTTCCGCGCCGTCAAGGTCGGCCAGACCATCCCGGACCGCTTCTACCAGGCGGTGGCAACGGTGCTTGGGCACGTCTACCGCATCAAGGGAAAGACCGCCGTCGGCCGATAAGCGGCCCTGACCCCCCCAGGTCCCTCCCCCCATGGTCGAAGTCCGCAAAGGCAGCCAGAAGAACACCCTGCTGGCGATGTTCTTCGTCGCGATCCTCGCGGTGATGCTCGTGCCCGTGCCGAGCATCCTGCTCGACGCGATGCTCTGCCTGAACATCACGGCGAGCCTGCTCATCCTGATGGCCGTGCTCAATGCCGGCCGCCCGGTCGAGTTCAGCACCTTCCCGAGCGTGCTGCTGTTCACGGCGCTGTTCCGGCTGGCGCTCAACGTCGCCTCCACGCGCCTGATCCTGCTCGAAGGCGACGCCGGCCACGTCATCAAGGTCTTCGGCGAGTTCGTCGTCGGCGGTCAGCCGCTCGTCGGCATCGTCATCTTCCTCGTGCTGCTGGTGATCCAGTTCATCGTGATCACCAAGGGCCAGAACCGCATCAGCGAGGTGTCGGCGCGCTTCGCGCTCGATTCGCTGCCCGGCAAGCAGATGTCGATCGACGCCGACCTCGGCGCCGGCCTGATCACCGCCGAGGACGCGCGCGCGCGTCGCCTCGCGCTGACCAGCGAGATGGAGTTCTACGGCGCGATGGACGGCGCCGGCAAGTTCGTGCGCGGCGACGCCATCGCCGGCCTGATCATCACCGGCATCAACATCGTCGGCGGCCTGATCATGGGCATCGCGTACGGCGGCATCTCCGCCGGCGACGCGTTCGCGAAGTACACGATCCTGACGATCGGCGACGGCCTCGTCGCGCAGATCCCGGCGCTGCTCGTGTCGACGGCCGCGGGCATCCTCGTCACCAAGGGCGCCAGCGAGAGCTCGCTCGGCGACGACATGGGCGACCAGATGATGGCCGACGGCCGCACGCTGCGGCTCGTCGCCGGCATCATCGCGATCTTCGCGCTGCTGCCCGGCATGCCGACGCTGCTGTTCTTCGGCGTCGCCGCGGCGCTGATCGTCTACTCGGGCGCGGCCGACGCCGCCAAGGCGAAGGCCGAGGCCGCGAAGAAGGCCGCCACCGAGGCCAAGGACCAGAAGCCCGACGAGAGCCAGCAGCCGGTCGAAGAGCTGCTCGGCGTCGACCGCCTGGGCGTCGAGCTCGGCTTCCGCCTCATCAACCTCGTCGAGCCGGGCAAGCACGGCGGCCTGCTGGACCACATCCACTCGCTGCGCCGCCAGTTCGCCACCAACCTCGGCCTCGTCGTGCCGCCGATCCGCGTGCGCGACAACGTGCAGCTCGATCCCAACACCTACCGCATCGTGCTCGGCGGCCAGGAGGTCGCCCGCGGCACGCTGCGCGCCGGCCAGTACCTCGCGATGGACCCGAGCGGCGCCGCCGGCCCGATCGGCGGCATCGAGACCGTCGAGCCGGCGTTCGGCCTGCCGGCGCGCTGGATCCCCGAGAGCGACAAGGACCGCGCCGAGCTGCTCGGCTACACGGTGATCGACGCCGCGTCGGTGCTGATCACGCACCTCACCGAGGCGCTGAAGAAGATCGCCGGCGAGCTGCTGACCCGCGACGACGTGAAGTCGCTGGTCGACAACCTCAAGAAGACCTCGCCGGCCGTGGTCGACGAGCTCATCCCGTCGCAGATGTCGATCGGACAGGTGCAGCGCGTGCTCGCCGGCCTGCTGAAGGAAGGCGTGCCGATCCGCAACCTGCAGACGATCCTCGAGAGCCTCGCCGACGCCTGCGTCGAGACCAAGGACGTGCGTCAGCTCGTCGAGCAGGTGCGCTCGCGCATCGCCCGCACGATCGTCGAGCCGCACCTCGACCCGATCGGCACGCTGCACGCGGCGTTCCTCGACCCGGACCTCGAGCGCAACCTCGCGGAGGCGCTCGCCGGCAACGACGGCGCCGCCAACCTGCCGGCCGGCTTCCTCGGCCGCTTCGTCGACCGCACCGCCGAGGCGCTCTCGAACATGGCCCGCAGCGGCCGCGATCCCGTGCTGGTCACGCGCGCGAGCCTGCGGCCGTTCCTCGCCGAGGCCATCGCCGGCGTCATCCCCAACGCCGCCGTCCTCAGCTACCAGGAGACGTCGCCGGCCCGCAAGGTCGAGACGACGCAACGCATCGCCGTCGCCGGCTGATCCCCCACGCCTGACACCCCCACGACCATGTTGCTCAAGCGAATCGAAGCCAAGACGCTCCCGGACGCGCTCGCCAAGGTGCGCGCCGAGTGCGGCGAGGACGCGCTGCTCGTCGAGACGAAGCAGACGCCCCGCGGCTACCTGATCGTCGCCGCCAGTCCGCAGGCGGCCGCGCCGCGCGCCATCGACCAGGCCGGCGGCGCTTCGCTGCTGTCCAAGTGGACGCGCGGCTTCCAGCCGCTCGCCGACGCGGCGACGGCGTTCGGCCTGCCCGACACCGTGCTGCGCGCCGTCGAGAAGGCGTTGCTCGGCACCCGCGTCGACCTGTCGCGCCCCGGCGATCCCGCCGTGCCCGGCCTCGCCGCCAAGGTGCTCGCCGGCCTGCTGCGCCGCGAGGGCCGCGTCGAGGACGCCGACGCGGCGTTCCGCACGCTCGCGCTCGTCGGCCCGACCGGCGTCGGCAAGACCACGACGCTCGCCAAGCTCGCGGCGCGCGCCAAGGACCGCGGCGAACGCATCGCCATCCTCACGCTCGATACCTACCGCATGGCCGCCGTCGAGCAGCTGCGCGCCTACGCCGACCTGATGGCGGTCCCGTTCGAGGTGTGCTTCACCGCGACCGACCTGCGCCGCGCGCTGCAGCAGCACGCCGACAAGGACCGCGTCTACGTCGACACCACCGGACGCAGCCCGCGCGACCGCGACGCGCTGCCGCTGCTCGAAGGCAACCTGCGCGCCGGCCAGTGCGCGACGCTGCTGTGCCTCGCCGCCGGCACGCGCGCGGCCGACGCCCGCCTCGTGCTCGACGCCTACGAACCGCTCGGCCTCGACGCCGTCTGCCTCACCAAGTGGGACGAGACGACCGCGCCCGGCGAAGCGCTCGGCGCCGTCGTCGAACGCGGCCTGCCGCTCAGCCACGTCTGCGTCGGCCAGGAAGTGCCGCAGGACATCCTCGCCGCCGAGCCGCACGCGCTCGCCGAAGCCGCCTTCGATCTCCAGGCGGCGAAGGCGGCGTCGTGAGCCAGGCGCCGCACCAGGCGATGGGTCTGCAGATCCCGCGGCCGCCCGCCGCGCCGATCCTCGCGATCGCCGGGGCCAAGGGCGGCGTCGGCAAGA
>JBEITC010000313.1:0-4977 GCA_040375075.1 Planctomycetota bacterium
AAGCCGAAGCGGTCCTTGCCGCGCGCGAAGTGGACGAGCAGCGCGTCGCGCTCCTTCTTGCTGCGCAGGCGGGGGAGGTGCTGGCGCAGCTTCACGGTGACGAGCGCTGGGTGGTAGGCGGCGTGCGCGGCGCGCGTCGAGCGGGACATCATCGCGGCAGCGCCGTTGGGCTTGCGGCCAGCGCCCTCGCGCGCGCCGCCGCGCTGGCGGAAGGGGAGCGCGGCCTGCACGGGGCGGCGGGCTGCCGGTGGCTTGCGCGCCGGATTTCGCGCCTTCGTCTGCTTTGCCTGCTTGTTCGTGCTGCTCGTCGCCATCGCGCGCGCTTGCTCCACTTTTGAATCCGCATAAATATGTCAAGGAAGGCCGCGAGGCAAGAAGTCGTTCGGGAAATGTTCGCGCTGCCAGCGCACTGCTTGCGGTGTGAGCGGTGGTCGCGCAGCGTTCAAGCCGCACGGCCGCGGCTGCCGCACGGCCGCGGCTGCGTCGTTGCCGTGGCCGTGCTGTTGCCGCGGCTGCACCGTTGCCGCGGCTGCGTCCCCATCCCGTCCCAGGCGCTCAGAGCCTCTACCGCTGCGGGTGGGTGCGCATGTGCGCCCCCAACGTCTCTGGTCACTACGGCAGCGAGTCCGCTGCCGGCTGCGTTGCGCCATGGCAAGCGCCGCTGGACGCCGTCACGCCGTCACGCCGTCACGCCGACATGCCAGCCAAGGCGGGGCAGGCTGGACCAAGCACGGACCAGCGGCGAAACGGGCTAGGCCCGGAACAGGCCCGACGCGGAAGCCCCTCGCGCCGATGGGCTCCGCCAACGCGGAGCGGTTGCCTTCACGGCAGCGGGAACTGCGCGCACAACTCGCGCACCACCGCCTGCGACTTCGCCGCATCCTCACCGCGCACGAGCCCGACGATCACTGCCGCGATGCGCGCGATCTGGGCCTTGCCGAAGCCGCGCGTGGTGACCGCTGCCGTGCCCAGGCGCAGGCCCGAGGTGACCATCGGCGGCCGCGGGTCGCCGGGCACCGCGTTCTTGTTGACCGAAAGTCCGGCCGCGAGCGCCCGTGCCTCGGCGTCGGCGCCGGTGACGTCGGTCTTGCGCAGGTCGACCATGACGATGTGGTTGTCGGTGCCGCCCGTGACGATGTCGAGGCCGGCGTCGATCAGGCAGGCCGCGAGGTGCGCGGCGTTCTCCTTCACGCGCTGCTGGTACTCGCGGAACGACGGCTGCAGCGCCTCGCCGAACGCGACCGCCTTGGCGGCGATCTGCTGCACGAGCGGGCCGCCCTGCGAGCCTGGGAACACGGCGCTGTTGAGCAGCTTGGCGATGTCCTTCTTGGCCAGGATCATGCCGCCGCGCGGGCCGCGCAGCGTCTTGTGCGTGGTCATGGTGACGACGTCGGCATGGCCGAGCGGGCTCGGCACGACGCCGGCGGCGACGAGGCCGGACGGGTGGGCGATGTCGGCCAGCAGCAGCGCGCCGACTTCCTTGGCGATGCCGGCGAACGCCGCGTAGTCGATGTTGCGCGCGTAGCTGCTGCCGCCGGCGATCAGCACCTTGGGCTGGTGCTCCTTGCAGACGCGGCGCACTTCGTCGAGGTCGATCAGGCCCTTGCCATCGACGCCGTACTGCTTGGGCTGGAAGACGACGCCGGTGTGGCTCTTGTCGTGGCCGTGGCTGAGGTGGCCGCCGGCCTTCAGCGCCATGCCGACGATGCGGCCATTCGGTCCGGCGAGCGCGAGCAGCGCGGCCAGATTGGCCGTGGTGCCCGAGTGCGGCTGGACGTTGGCCTCCTCGGCGCCCGCGAACAGCTGCAGCGCGCGCTTGCGCGCGAGGTCCTCGACCGCGTCGGCGACCTCGCAGCCGCCGTAGTAGCGCTTGCCCGGATAGCCCTCGGCGTACTTGTCGGTGATGCGGCTCGCGCTGGCTTCGCGCACGGCCGGCGAGCAGTGGTTCTCCGACGCGATGAGCGTCAGCGTCGTGCTCTGGCGGTCGTCTTCGCGCTGCAACAGCGCGGCAACTTCGGCGTCTCGGCTGCGGAGGATGCTCATCGGGAGGTCGGCGGTGGTCACGGCGCGGCACGGTACGCGGCGACAGCGTGGCCGACCAGTGGGCGCGCGCGGCGGAGCGCGACGTCGCGCGTGCCAAAAAAGTCGCTGGGACCCCCTCTCGCTCGCCGCGAGGTTGGTGTTGAATCCCGCGCTCGCGCCCACGGCGCGCAGGCGGTCCACATGGTGTGGTCGCCGCGCGTCGCCGCGATCTGGAGTCTTTCGCCTTGAGCAGCCAGCCTAAGGATCTCCGCGCCTGGACGATCCGCGACAGTGTCGAGCTCTACCAACTCGCGGCATGGGGTGGTGACTCGTACGCCATCTCCGACAGCGGCGACCTCGTCGCGCAGCCGCGCGGCAAGGGCGGTCCGAAGTTCTCGCTGCCGGACCTCGTCGAGGATCTGCGCAACCGCGGCATCGAGCTGCCGGTGCTGCTGCGCATCTCCGACATCCTGCAGATGCGCGTGCAGGCGCTCGGCGGCGCGTTCAACAAGGCGATCGAGGACTGCGGCTACAAGTCGCGCTATCGCCCGGTGTTCCCGATCAAGGTGAACCAGCAGCGCGACGTCGTCGAGGAGCTCGTCGAGTTCGGCAAGGACTACTCGCTCGGCCTCGAGGCCGGCAGCAAGCCCGAGCTGCTCGTCGTGCTCGCGCACATGACCAACAGCGAAGGCCTGGTCATCTGCAACGGCTACAAGGACGTCAGCTTCATCGAGACGGCGATGCTGGCCCAGAAGATGGGCCTCTACACGATCATCGTCGTCGACCGCTTCGAGGAGCTCGAGACGGTGCTCGAGGTCAGCAAGCGCTTCGACCTGCGGCCGCACATCGGCGTGCGCGCCAAGCTCGCCAGCAAGGGCGCGGGCAAGTGGCAGGAGTCGGGCGGCGAGAAGTCGAAGTTCGGCCTCACCGCCGGTGAGATCGTGCAGGTCGTCGAGCGGCTGAAGGAAGTGAACATGCTCGACTGCCTCGAGCTGCTGCACTTCCACATCGGCAGCCAGATCACCGCGATCCGCGCCATCAAGGACGCGCTCAAGGAAGCCACGCGCTTCTACACCGAGCTGCACGACCTCGGCGCCGGCCTGAAGTTCCTCGACGTCGGCGGCGGCCTCGCGGTCGACTACGACGGCTCGCAGACCAACTTCCACAGCTCGGCCAACTACTCGCTGCAGGAGTACGCCAACGACGTCGTGTTCGCCGTGCAGCAGGCGTGCGACGAGAAGGGCATCGCCCACCCCGACCTGATCAGCGAGTCGGGCCGCGCGCTCACCGCGCACCACGCGATCCTCGTCTACGACGTGCTCGGCGTGAGCAAGCAGAACGTCGACGTGCCGGCCGGCGCCGAGAAGCACGAGGACAGCACCATCGCCAACATGGTGCAGATCCTGAAGGAGGTCAGCCTCAAGAACTTCCAGGAGAGCTACCACGACGCGCTGCAGCTGAAGGAGGAGGCGATCAGCCTCTTCAACCTCGGCTACCTCGACCTGAAGGGTCGCGCGATCGCCGAGAACCTCTTCTGGTGCATCTGCGACAAGATCCGGCTGATCGTCAACACGCTCGACTACGTGCCCGACGAGCTGCAGGGCCTCGAGCGCGCGCTGGCCGACACGTACTACTGCAACTTCTCGGTGTTCCAGAGCGCGCCCGACCACTGGGCGGTCAAGCAGCTGTTCCCGACGATGCCGATCCACCGGCTCAACGAGCGGCCGACGCGCCGCGCGGTGCTGGCGGACCTGACGTGCGACAGCGACGGCAAGGTCGACAAGTTCATCGACCTGCGCGACGTCAAGAACGTGCTCGAGGTGCACCCGGTGAAGCCGGGCGAGCCGTACTACATCGCGATGTTCCTCGTCGGCGCGTACCAGGAGATCCTGGGCGACCTGCACAACCGGTTCGGCGACACCAACGCGATCCACATCTCGATGGACGAGCAGCACGGCTACCGCATCGAGCGCGTGATCGAGGGCGACTCGATCACCGAGGTGCTCAGCTACGTGCAGTACGACAAGCAGGAGCTGATCCGCCGCATGCGCAACCGCCTCGAGCAGGCCGTGCGCGCCGGCCGCGTCAACCTCAAGGAGTCGGCCCTGCTGATGCGCCGCTACGAGGAAGGCCTCGCGGCGTACACCTACCTCGCGGACGACGACGCCGTGCTCGGCAACGGCGACACCTACGGCGCCGCGTCGGCGGCGGCGCCGCAGAACACCTTCACCCTGCCGACTCCGCCGGTCGTCGAGCCGGCGGCGGCGCCGGCCCAGCCGAACTGACGGCCAGTCGTTGGGCAGCGCGCGCCGGCCCGCGTCGGCGCCGCGCATGCTGCGATGGAATGTGGCGGCCTGCGCCGCCCGGCTCGAACTGCACCTCCGCCCGCGCCCCGCAATGCATGCCGCCGTATTCGTCGACTTCGAGAACCTGTTCCACAGCCTGCGGAACCGCGAGGAGCTGACCGGCCAGCGCATCCGCGACCTCTGCCTCGGCATCCTCGAGCGGCTCAAGGAGCGCCTGCAGACCGACAAGGCGCCGATGGTGCTGGGCCGGTCGTACGCGGCGTTCGACACCTATCCCGGCATGGAGGTCGCGCACGACCTCGCGCTGATGGGCTTCGACCCGCAGTACGTGCTCACCGGCCACGGTGGCAAGAACTCCGCCGACGTGCAGTTGGCGTGCGACGTCTGCCGCGTGCTCTACCGCCGGCCCGACATCGACGCGGTGGTGATCGTCAGCGGCGACCGCGACTTCATCCCGATCGCGCGCCAGGTGCTCGAGGAGAACCGCGAGCTGCGCGTCGTGGCGATCCCCGACAACACCAGCGGCGACCTGCGCATGCGCGTCGGCAGCGAGCGCTTCTGGAACGCGCTCGACCTGATCGGCGGCGATGGGCGCGGCCTCGCCAAGCCGGCCGTCGCCGCCGAGGCGTCGCCGCCGGTCGAGCCGCCG
>JBEITC010000157.1:0-7877 GCA_040375075.1 Planctomycetota bacterium
CCGGCGAACAGGTTGGCCGCCGCGTCGGCGAGCGCGAGCGGCGCGCCGTCGGCGCGCTTCGTCGGCGGGCGGTATGCGTCGCCCCACCAGCGCCGCATCGCGTCGGCCGCCCACGGCAGGCTCCGGTCGACGTGGCACAGCGTGCACGCGTGCGGCCGGCCGGCCTCGCCGTCGCGCGCCGGATCGGGGTTGTCGATGCGGTGGCTGCGGTGGATGTCGGCGACGCCGAAGACGATCTTCGGCATGTGGCAGGCGAGGCACGAGCTGCCCGGGCCGTCGGCGGCGTGCTTGCTGTGCGCAGCAACGTCCTTGCCGATGTCCTCGTGGCACTGCGTGCACAGCGCGTTGCCGACGACGTCGGGGCGCAGCTGGCCCTTGGGGTCGCCGTCGTGCATCGCATGGCACGACGTGCAGGTCAGCTGGCCCTTCGTGTAGCACGCCGACGCGACGACGCCTTGGTACTCGTACGCCGTCAGCCGCGGCGTGCCGTCGCCCCAGAAACGCAGCGCGAAGGCCTCGGGGTCGCCGCCGCCGCGCACCGGCGTGCCGCGCTCGATCGGCTTGACGTGGTCGAGCAGCTTCTCGCCGGGCCGGAACGTCGGGCCGGTGGTGAACCACTCGCGCGCGCGCCGCGGCGGGTCGGGCAGGCGCGCGCCGTGGCACTGGCCGCAGAGGGCGACCGCGCGCTCCTTGTCGAGCTCGTCGGGATGGACGATCGGGTGCGCGCCGTCCGCGCCGACGCTGCGCGCGGTGGCGACGTGCCGCTCGCCGGGGCCGTGGCAGGCTTCGCACGCGATGCCGAGCTCGGCGACGTGCGAGTCGAAGCGGTTGCCGTCCTGCAGCCGCGCCGGATCGTCGGCGCCGAGCAGGCCCGGGCGCGGGCCGGTGTTGTGGCAGAGGATGCAGTTGGTGTTCCACTCGGCGGCGTGGCCGCCGAGGCCGTCGGCGTCCGGGCCGAGGAACACGCTGTCGACCGGCAGCCAGCGCTGCAGCTCGACGTGCCACAGGATCGGCAGGCGGAAGAAGCTCGCGCCGTCGCGCAGCGTGCGCCGCTCGAAGTACTGCTGGTAGCGGCGCGAGCCGACGAGCAGCTCGACCTCGGCGGTGCGCGCGACGCCGCCTTGGCGCAGCTCCATCAGGAAGCGCTCGCCGTCGCGGAACGGCCGCGCGCCGTCCTGGCCCTGCGCCACCGTCACGCCGTCGAACCGCCCGAGCACCGTCGCCGCCGACGGCCGCTGCGTCATCGTGCTGTGGTGCGTCGCCGCCCACGACGCGTGCTGGTCCTGGTGGCACGCGCGGCACGCGGCCGAGCCGACGTAGCCGCCTTCGCGATGCAGCAGCGGATCGGCCACCGCAGCCGCCGGCTCGCCGCCGCACGCGCTCGCGGCGACGACGGCGACGAGCGCGATCAGGACGGCGACGAGGAACGGCGGCGAGGCGCGCATCAGTGGCGGCGCATCATCGCACGCAGCCGGCGCGGCGCGAGGGCCGAGCGCGCCGGCGCGCGAACGGCCGCGGTCAGCGGCCGAGCGCGGCGAGGACCTTGGCCTTGACCTCGGCCGCGGCGCACTCGCTCTTCTGCATGCCCTTGCGCACGAGGAACTCGACGCCGCCCTCGGCGGCCTTGCGGCCGACGAAGACCTGCACCGGGAAGCCGAGCAGCTCGTTGTCCTTGAACTTCGCGCCCGGGCTCATCGCGCGGTCGTCGAGGCAGACGTCGACGCCGGCGGCCTTCAGCTCGGCGTAGAGCTGGTCGGCCAGCGCCACCTGCTCGTCGCGCTTGGGGTCGAGCATGGCGACGACGCACTCGAACGGCGCGATCGCCGGCGGCCAGACGATGCCCTTGTCGTCGAAGCTCTGCTCGACGGCGGCCGCCGGCGTGCGCGAGACGCCGATGCCGTAGCAGCCCATGACGAACGGGACCGGCTTGCCGCCCTGGTCCATGAACGTCGCCTGCATCGCCTTCGAGTACTTGATGCCGAGCTTGAAGATGTGGCCGACCTCGATGCCGCGCGCCTGCTCGAGCGGCTTGCCGCTGACCGGGCAGCCTTCGCCGGCGCGCGCGGTGCGCAGCTCCTTGAACGACGGCATGCGGCAGTCGCGGCCGAGGTTGACGTCGAGGCAGTGGTAGCCGGTCTTGTTGCAGCCGGTCAGCAGGTTGGTGACGCCCTGCAGCGACTCGTCGGCGAGCAGCGGCACGTCCTCGGGCAGGTTCACCGGGCCGGCGTAGCCGACGTCGGCGCCGGTCGCGGCCTTGATCTCGTCGTCGGTGGCGAGGCGCACGGTCAGCGCGTCGAGCGCGTTGGTCAGCTTGACCTCGTTGATCTCGAGATCGCCGCGCATCATCACGGCGACGACCTTGGCCTTGGCCTTCCACGTGACGTGGTAGAGCACGGTCTTGGCCATGCGGCCGGCGACCCAGCCGGGGAAGAACGCTTCCAGCTGCGCCACCGTCTTCACGTCCGGCGTGGCGATGGTCTGCAGGGGCTTCGGCTCGCCGCCCGCGGGCGCTGGCGGCAGCTTGCTGACCGCCTTCTCGACGTTCGCCGCGTAGCCGCTCTCGCGGCAGAACAGGATCGAGTCCTCGCCCGAGTCGGCGATGACCATGAACTCCTCGCTGCCAGCGCCGCCGATCGCGCCCGAGTCGGCCTGCACGACCGTGTACGCGAGGCCGCAGCGCTCGAAGATGCGGCAGTAGGCGTTGCGCATCTTCTGGTACGCGGCGTCGAGGCCCGGCTGGTCGGCGTCGAACGAGTACGCGTCCATCATGATGAACTCGCGGCCGCGCATGAGGCCGAAGCGCGGCCGGATCTCGTCCCGGAACTTGTCCTGGATCTGGTAGCAGTTGACCGGCATCTGCTTGTAGCTGTTGACCTGCGCGTTGACGTACGCGGTCATGACCTCCTCGTGCGTCGGGCCAAGGCACATGTCGCTGCCCTTGCGGTCCTTCAGCGTGAACATGATGCCGTCGTTCACGTAGCGGTCCCAACGACCGCTGCTGACCCACAGCTCCTTCGGCTGGATGATCGGCAGCATCACCTCGTTGGCGCCCTCGCGGTCGAGCTCCTCGCGCACGATCTGCGCGAACTTCTTCACCGTGCGCCACATCAGCGGCGCGAACGTGTAGACGCCGGCGGCGATCTTGACGATCAGGCCGGCGCGGGCGAGCAGCTTGTGGCTCGGGATCTCCGCGTCGGCAGGGTCGTCGCGGAGCGTGGAGATCAGGATCTGGCTGAGGCGCATGCGGAGGGCGAGCAGCGTAGCGGGCGACGATGCGCATTTCCGCAAACGGCGGAGCGCATGACGGGCAAGCCCGCATTGACGCCGCGCGCGCGCCCGACGAACGTGCGCAGCGCGCTGCGCGCAGTCTCGCGCGCGCGTCCACGAACCCATGCTCCGCACCATCGCCCTCGCCGCTGCGTTCGCCGCAGCGGCCCTCGCCCAGTCCCCGCTCACCACCACCTACGCCGGCGGCAACGGCCTCGGCGCCGGCGCGACGATCTACTTCGACCTCGTCGTCGCCGCGCCGATCACGCTCACGCAGATCGACGTCAACTCGTCGTCGGCCGCCGGCACGACGGGCAGCATCGACGTCCGTTGGTGCAACGGCACGTACGTCGGCAACGACGCCAACGCGGCGGCCTGGACGCTCGGCGGCTCTGGCCCGGCGGTCGTCACCGCGCCCGGCGCGGCCACGCCGGTCACGATCTCGCCGTTCACGCTGGTGCCGGGCAACTACGGCATGGCCATCACCTACAACGTGATCGGCATGAACTACAGCAACGGCGTCGGCACCACCGTGCCGGGCTCGGGCGCGAACCAGACGTACAGCACGTCCGAGCTGACGCTGCTCGCTGGCGCGTCGGCGGGCGGCGCGCCGGGCACGGCGATCTGCTGCCAGCCGCGCGTGTTCAACGGCAGCCTCTACTACAACGTCGCCGGCGGCGGCGGCACGGTCGCGCAGCGCACGAGCTACGGCGCTGGCTGCTACAACAAGGCGTCGTCGCTGTACGAGGACTTCACCTCGTCGGCGGCCTTCGACCTCGCCAACTCGGGCGTGTCGTTCCTGTTCAACGGCGCTGGCTACGTCGTGCTGCCGGGCATCACCCAGTACGTCGCCCCCTCGGCGACCGCGACCGCGCTGACGCTCACCGACGACTCGGAGACGAGCGTCGCGCTGACCTCGCCGCTGGTCTATCCGGGCGGCACGACCTCGGCCCTGCAGGTCTGCTCGAATGGCTTCGTCTCGGTCGCCGCCGGCAACGGCGTCACCTACACGCCGGCCGTGCCGGCGCACCTCAACGCCGTGCAGACCGCGTGGCGCAACTGGCACGACTACAACCCGGGCGCGACCGGCAGCGGCGCCGTCAAGTTCGAGGAAGCCAACGGCATCGCCTACGTCACCTGGGACGGCGTCTACGACTTCGGCGGCACGTCGGCCGCGAGCGCCAACACGTTCCAGTTCCAGTTCGAGCTGACGACCGGCAACGTGCACCTCGTGTTCCAGACGATCAGCGCCGGCGGCAACGGCCGCCTCGTCGGCTACTCGCCTGGCGGCGCCTCGATCGACCCGGGCAACACCGACCTGTCCGTCGTGCTGCCGTCGTCGATCCCGCTCGGCGCGGTCGACCAGCTGCCGCTCTCGCTGACCGCTTCGGCGCGGCCGCTGATCGGCACGACGTTCAACCTCGTCACCGGCAACGCGACCGGCACGAACCTCGGCGTCAACTTCCTGGGCTTCAACCAGATCCCGGCGCCGGGCCTCGACCTCGGCGTCCTGGGCGCGCCCGGCTGCGCGGCGCTGATCGACGTCTCGACGGCGATCGGCAACCTGATCGGCAACCTCGGCCTGCCGGGCGTCAGCCTGTCGGTCGCGTTCCCGCTGCCGAACTCGACGGCGATCCTCGGCCAGCACGTCTACAGCCAGTCGATCTGGCTCGACGCGACGCAGAACGCCTTCGGCGCGCTGACGTCGAACGGCCTCGACCTGCTGGTCGGCAACGTCTGATCGACGCGATCGCCGCCGGCGACGGTGGCACGCGGCACGCGGCGGGCGCTCTGGCATGATGCCGGATGCGCCCGCCATGCGTTTCCAAGCCCTCCGCGCGTCCCTTCTCGCCGCCCTGCTCGCCGCCACGTCGTCGTCGCAGGACGCTCCCGCCGCGGCCGCGCCGCCAGCCGCCGCCAAGCGCCCGCCCAACGTCGTGCTCGTGCTGATCGACGACCTCGGCTACGGCGACATCGGCCCGTACGGCGGCAGCACGCCGACGCCCAACCTCGACCGGTTGGCGCGCGAAGGCCGGCGCTTCACCGACTTCAGCGTGTCGTCGGCGGTGTGCTCGGCGTCGCGCGCAGCGATCCTGACCGGCTGCGTGCACGAGCGCGTCGGCATCCGCGGCGCGCTCGGCCCCGACGCGAAGCACGGCCTCGCCGCCGCCGAGACGACCCTCGCCGAGCTGCTGCGCGCGCGCGGCTACGCCACCGCGTGCTTCGGCAAGTGGCACCTCGGCCATCACCCGCGCTTCCTGCCGCCGAACCAGGGCTTCGACGAGTGGTTCGGCCTGCCCTACAGCAACGACATGTGGCCGCGGCACCCGGCGCACGCCGACTTGCCGAAGGAGACCGCCAAGCGCAAGCAGGGTTATCCGGAGCTGCCGCTGATCGACGGCTTGAAGGTCGTCGACGCCGAGGTCGACGCCGCCGACCAGCGCACGCTGACGCGCCGCTTCACCGAGCGCGCCGTCGACTTCATCGAGCGTCGCCGCCAGCAGCCGTTCTTCGTCTACCTGCCGCACGCGATGGTGCACGTGCCGCTGTTCGCGAGCGACGCGTTCGACGGCAAGACCGGCAAGGGGCGCTTCGCCGACGCGCTGGCCGAGGTCGACTGGTCGGTCGGGCAGCTGCTCGACTGCCTCGACCGCTGCAAGCTCGCCGACGACACGCTGGTGCTGTTCACCTCCGACAACGGCCCGTGGCTCAGCTACGGCGAGCACGCCGGCAACGCCGGGCCGCTGCGCGAGGGCAAGGGCACGATGTGGGAAGGCGGCGTGCGCGTGCCGTTCCTCGCGCGCTGGCCGGGCCGCGTGCCGGCGGGCACGACGTGCGACGAGTTCGCCGCGACCATCGACCTGCTGCCGACGATCGCAGCGCTCGCCGGCGCCGGGCGTCCGGCGTTGGCGATCGACGGCAAGGACATCGCGCCGCTGCTGCGCGGCGACGCGGACGCGCGCTCGCCGCACGAAGCGCACGGTGGCTGGTACGACGGCCAGCTGCGCAGCGTGCGCGACGGCCGCTTCAAGCTCGTGCTGCCGCACCGCTATGGGTCGTTGGCCGGCAAGCCCGGCGGCCAGGGCGGCCGGCCGGCGCCGTACCAGCAGCAGGAAGCCGCGCAGGCGCTCTACGACCTGAAGGCCGATCCCGGCGAGCGCACGGACGTCAGCGCCGCCCACCCCGACGTCGTCGCCCGCCTGCTGCGCGCCGCCGAGGCCCTGCGCGCCGAGCTCGGCGACACGGCGACCGGCCAGAAGGGCGCGGCGGTGCGCGCGGCGGATCGGCTCGCCGAGAGCGACGAACGCCTGCGCTGGTGAGCGCGGGGCTGGCCGGGCGCGGCGAGCCCGGCACAATGGCGCGCCGCTGCCTCGCCGGCAGCGGCCTCGCCGCCATGCACCACCACACCCTCCGCGCGTCCCTGCTCGCCGCCGCCCTCGCCGTCGCCCTGCCCGCCCAGATGCAGGAGCCGCCGAGCCACGCCGAAGCGGTGAACCTCGCCAGCGGCCCGCACGACAACCCGTCGCCCGTCGAGGGCCTCGTGTGGTCCGACTTCGTCATCCTGGCGCCGGAGACGCCGTGGCTGCGCCTGCGTTTCCTCGGCGCGCATCTCGGCGCTGGCAGCTGGCTGCGGATCACGTCGGTGCGCGACGGCGCGTTCATGACGATGCGCCAGGAGCACCTCGCGCAATGGGGCAACACCAGCGCGTACTTCAACGGCAACGCCGTGATGCTCGAGCTGTTCGCCGGCCCCGGCACGAACGGCAACTTCGTCGACGTGCTCGAAGCGATCGCCGGCGACGTCGATCCGTCGTTCAGCGAGCCGGACACCATCTGCGGCCAGACCGACGACCGCGTGCCGAGCAGCGACGCGCGCGTCGGCCGCCTGTCGATGGGCTGCACCGGCTGGCTCATCGACGTGCCGGCCACGGGCACGAACAAGCTGCACCTCGCCGCCGGCCACTGCGTCGCCACCAACCCCGTGCTGAACTTCGCGGTGCCGTCGTCGGGAGCCAACTGCGCGCTCGCCTACCCGCCGCCCAGCAAGCAGTTCGCCATCGACACCGCGACGATGCAGTCGAGCAACGGCGGCGTCGGCAACGACTGGTGGGTCTTCCGCTGCTTCCCCAACTCGACGACCGGCCGCACCTCCTTCCAGGAGCAGGGCGCGGCGTTCGCGCTGGCGGCGGCCCTGCCGGCGACCGGCACGCTGTTGCGCAACTACGGCTACGGCCTCGACGGCACCAACGCCAACAACGCGACCGGCGCCAACGGCAGCTGCTCGTGCACGGCGGCGAACGCCACCGGCACGCGCAACCAGACGCAGCAGACGCACACCGGCCTGCTGAACCAGATCTCCGGCACGTCGCTGCGCTACGACTTCGACACCTGCGGCGGCAACTCGGGCAGCGTCGTGCTGCACGCGGGCACCGACCAGGTGCTCGGCATCCACACGCACGGCGGCTGCTCGACGACGACGGGCAGCAACAACATCGGCACCGCCATCACGCTGCCGGCGCTGCAGGCCGCGATCGCCGCCGTGGGGCCGCCGGCCGTCGCCAACGACCTGTGCGGCCCGCCGACGAAACACGGCCACGGCCGCAACGGCC
>JBEITC010000072.1:0-11396 GCA_040375075.1 Planctomycetota bacterium
ACCGCCGCGTCGCCGCCGCCTTCCAGCGCGTCGGCGCCGCCAAGGCCGCCAAGCTGCCGCGCGTCGCGTTGACCGCCGGCGGCGGCACGGCGAGCGGCGACCTGTCGTCGCTGCTCGATCCCAAGCAGGCGGTGTGGAACCTCGGCGCCAACATGCTCGGCCCGCTGTTCGACGGCGGCGAGCGCGAGGCGCAGGTGCGCATCGCCCAGGCCAACGAGCAGGAAGCCCTCGCCAACTACGTCAAGACCGCGCAGCGCGCCTTCCTCGAGGTCGAGACCGCGCTCGGCAACGAACGCGTGCTGCGTGCGCGCGAGATCGAGCTGGCCGACGCGACGCGCCGGCTGCTGCGCTCGCGCGACGCCACCGAGGTCCGCTACGGCGAGGGCGAGGCGACGATCCTCGACGTCAACCAGATCCACGCCGACTACGCGCGCGCCGCGCGCGCCCTGTTGCAGGTCCGCCAGGAGCTGCTGCAGCAGCGGATCAACCTCCACCTCGCGCTCGGCGGCTCGTTCGCCGCGCGCACGACGACGCCTTCTCCCGAGTCGAAGCGATGAACCACGCCGTCCGCCTGTCCCTCGCCGGCATCGCGCTGCTGGCCGCCTGCAAGCACGAGGCGCCGAAGCTGCCGCCCGCCGGTCCCGCCGAAGTCGTGTTCGTCGAGCTGCAACCGCAGACCGTCGACCTCGCCGTGCGCAACGTCGCGCAGACGCGCGCCAACAACCGCGTCGAGATCCGCGCGCGCGTCGCCGGCGAGCTGGTGGCGCTCGGCTTCGCCGACGGCGATCTGGTGAAGAAGGACCAGGTCCTCTTCACGCTCGACCGCCGGCCGTTCGAGGCGGCGCTCGCTGCGGCGTCGGCGCAGAAGGCGCAAGCTGCCGCCAAGCGCGACGAGGCGCAGCGGACCGTCGAGCGCAAGGAGCGGTTGGTCGCCGCCGACGCCGCGGCCAAGCGCGAACTCGACGACAGCAGGACGGCGTTGCTCGCCGCGCAGGCGGCGCTCGACGCCGCGACGGCCGCCGAGGACAAGGCCAAGCTCGACCTCGACTACACGGTGCTGCGCGCGCCGTTCGACGGCCGCATCGGCAAGCGCCTGCGCGATCTCGGCGCGCTGGTCGACGCCGGCCAGAACTCGCTGCTCGCCGTCGTGCAGCAGCTCGATCCGATCCAGGTGGTGTTCCGCTTCAGCGAGCGCGAGATGCTGGGCTGGAAGCGCGGCCTCGCCGACGGCTCGCTGACGATGGAAGGCGGCCGCGGCGCCCTGCAGGTGCGCGTCAGCACGCTGGACGGCGCCGAGCATCCGGCGACCGGCGAGGTCAGCTTCCTCGGCATGGAGGTCGACCCGGCGACCGGCGCGGTCGAGATCGACGCGCGGCTCGCCAACCTTGGCGAGAAGCTCGTGCCCGGCCAGTTCGTCACGGCGACGCTGTCGGGCGTGAAGCGTCCGGCGACGCTGCTGGTGCCGCAGCGCGCGGTGTCGATCGGCGGCGAGGGCGCCTCCGTCTGGGTCGTCGACGCGGCGAACACGGCGCAGATCCGCCCGGTCACGCTCGGCCCGTGGCGCGACGACGCCTGGATCGTGTTGCAGGGCCTGCAGGCCGGCGACAAGGTCGTCGTCGACGGCGTGCAGAAGCTCGCGCCCGGTCGCCCGGTCGTCGCCGCCAAGGCGAAGCCCGGCGAGGCCGCGACGCCCGCCGCGACGAAGCCGGAGCAGGGCAGGTAGGCCGCGATGTTCTCCCGCTTCTTCATCGATCGGCCGATCTTCGCGTCGGTCCTGTCGCTGCTCATCCTGCTGCTCGGCGGCCTCGCCATCGTCGCGCTGCCGATCGCCCAGTACCCGGAGATCACGCCGCCGACGATCCGCATCAAGGCGACGTACCCAGGCGCCAGCGCCGAGACCGTCGCGCAGTCGCTGGCCGCGCCGATCGAGCAGCAGCTCTCGGGCGCGAAGAACCTGATCTACTTCAACTCGCAGTGCACCAACGACGGCCAGCTGACCACGACGGCGACGTTCGCGATCGGCACCGACCAGGACCTCGCGTCCGTCGACGTGCAGAACCGCGTCAAGCTCGCCGAGCCGAAGCTGCCGCAGGAGGCGCTGCGCCAGGGCATCGTCGTGCAGAAGACGTCGACCAACATGCTGGTCGTGCTGTCGCTGCAGAGCACGGACCCGCGCTTCGACGAGCTGTACCTGTCGAACTACGCGACCGCGAACATCGTCGACACGCTCAAGCGCGTGCCCGGCGCCGGCGACGTCATCTGCTACGGCGCCAAGGACTACGCGATGCGGGTCTGGCTCGACCCGGACAAGCTCGCGCAGAAGGCCATGACCGTCGCCGACGTGCGCAACGCGGTCAACGAGCAGAACGGCCTCTACGCCGCCGGCCGCGTCGGCCAGGAGCCCAACGAAGGGGACGCGCAGCTGACGGTGCCGGTGATCTCGCGCGGCCGGCTCGAGACGCCCGAGGAGTTCGCCGGGATCATCCTGCGCACCGGCGGCGACGGCTCGGTGGTGCGCATCTCCGACGTCGGCCGCGTCGAGCTCGGCTCGCAGAGCTACGACCTGTTCGGCCGCCTCGACGGCAAGCCCGGCACGCTGCTGATCGTCTACCTGCAGGCCGGCGCCAACGCGCTGGCGGTGAAGGAGCAGGTCGTCGCGACGATGGACGAGCTGGAGCGGTCCTTCCCGGCGGGCATCGGCTACACGCTGCCGTACGACACCACCAAGTTCATCGAGGTGTCGGTCGAGGAGGTCGTGCACACGCTGTTCGAGGCGGTGCTGCTGGTGCTCCTCGTCGTCTTCCTGTTCCTGCAGAGCGTGCGCGCGACGCTGGTGCCGCTGTGCGCGGTGCCCGTCGCCATCGTCGGCACGCTCGCCGGCATGATGGCGCTCGGCTTCACGATCAACTCGCTGACGCTGTTCGGCCTCGTGCTCGCCATCGGCATCGTCGTCGACGACGCCAACCTCGTCGTCGAGAACCTCGAGCGCCTGATGCACGAGCGCAAGCTGTCGGTGCGCGACGCGACCATCGCCGCGATGCAGGAGGTCACCGGCCCGGTCGTCGCGATCGTGCTGGTGCTGTCGGCGGTGTTCGTGCCGGTCGCCTTCCTCGGCGGCATCACCGGCCAGATGTACCAGCAGTTCGCCATCACCATCGCGGTGTCGGTGGCGATCTCGGGCCTCGTCGCGCTGACGCTGAGCCCGGCGATGTGCGTGCTGCTGCTCAAGCCGGCGCACGGCGGGAAGCGCGGCTTCTTCGGCCTGTTCAACCGCTGCTTCGACGCCGCCACGCGCGCCTACACCGCCACGGTCCGCGGCGTGCTGCGCGGGGCAGTCGTCGCCGTGCTGGTCTTCGGCGCGCTGTGCTTCGGCACCTACAAGCTGTTCGGCATGCTGCCGAGCGGCTTCGTGCCGCCGGAGGACCAGGGCTACTTCCTGGTCGCCGGCGTGCTGCCCGAGGGCGCGTCGCTCGGCCGCACGAGCGCGCTGGCCGGGCGGGTCGAGAAGGAGCTGCTGGCGACGCCGGGCGTGCGCAACGTGCTGACGCTCGGCGGCCAGAACGTGCTCGCCGGCAACGCCACGGCGACCAACGCGTTCACGATCTTCGCGATGCTGGAGCCGTGGGAGGAGCGCAAGGTCGCCGAGAAGCGCCTGCGTTCGATCCTGCTCGACTTCAACCTGAAGTGGCGCAACGAGCCGGACGGCGTGGTGCTCGGCTTCAACGCGCCGCCGGTGCCGGGCCTCGGCACGCGCGTCGGCTTCGAGTTCCAGCTGCAGCAGCGCGGCCGCGCCGACATCGCCGAGCTGGCGAAGGTCAGCGACGACTTCCTGGCGCGGCTGCGCCAGCGGCCGGAGATGTCCGGCCTGTCGACCAACCTCGGCGTGACGCTGCCGCAGGTGTTCCTCGACCTCGACCGCGAGCGGGCGCTGCGCATGGGCGTGCCGATCGGCGACGTCTACATGGCGATGCAGGCGTTCCTGTCGTCGCTGTACGTCAACGACTTCGTCAAGGACGGCCGCATCTACCGCGTCAACCTGCAGGCCGAGCCCAAGGCGCGCACGGCGCCGGAGAGCATCGGCCGCTTCGAGGTGCGCGCGCGCGGCGGCGCCATGGTGCCGCTCGCCAGCCTCGTCGCGACGAGCTGGCGCAACGGCCCGAACTTCGTCTCGCGCTTCAACGCATATCCGGCGGTGCAGATCGCCGGCGCGCCCGCGCCCGGCCTGTCGACCGGCGACTGCATCCGCATCCTCAAGGAAGAGGCCGAGAAGCTGCCCGAGGGCTACGCCTACGAGTGGAGCGGCCAGACCTACCAGGAGATCGAGGCCGGCTCGCAGGCGTCGCTCGTGCTGCTGTTCGGCATGGTCGTCGTCTTCCTGCTGCTCGCCGCGCAGTACGAGTCGTGGCTGCTGCCGGTCGCCGTGCTGCTGGCCGTGCCGCTCGCCGTGTTCGGCGCGCTGGTCGCGACGGCGATGCGCGGGCTCGCGATCGATCTCTACTTCCAGATCGGCCTGCTGACCCTCGTCGGCCTCGCCGCGAAGAACGCGATCCTGATCATCGAGTTCGCCGTCGTGCTGCAGAAGGAAGGCCGCAGCGTGCGCGACGCCGCGATCGAGGCCGCGCGCCTGCGCTTCCGCCCGATCCTGATGACGTCGTTGGCGTTCGTGCTCGGCGTCGTGCCGCTGGTGACCGCCGACGGCGCCGGCGCCGCCGGCCGCCACTCGATCGGCACCGGCGTGCTGGGCGGCATGATCGCCGCGACGCTGCTGGCGGTGCTGTTCGTGCCGATGTGGTTCTTCCTGCTGCGGCGGGAGGACAAGCCGGCGGGGGACGCGCCGCAGGCGCCGGCGCACGCTGCGGAGCACGCGGCGACACCAGCGCCGGACGCCGGCCACGGCCCGACGGCGTGACGGTGGCCACGGCGGCGAGCGCTATGGTCCGCCGCATGCCAGCCCCGCGGAAGCAATCGACGAAGTCGACCCCCGCCGCCGCGGCGCGCCCGCGCGTGGCGACGAACGCCGACCTCGTGCCCGAGGGCCAGCGTCCCTGCCCGATCTGCGGCGCGCACATGCAGAGCGTGCGCCGCGCCGCCGAGGTGATCGACGTCTGCGCCGAGCATGGCGTCTGGCTCGACCGCTGGGAGCTCGAGCGTCTGGTCGGCGGGCACGGCGTGCGCGCGCGCCGACGCAGCGACGCGGCCGAGGTCAAGGCGCGGCGCGAACTGCTGTGGTGGCCGTTCGGCGATCTGCTCGGCGACCTGCTCGACGTCCGTGGCGATCGACCGCGGGAGCGCACGCGTCCGGCGAAGCCGTCACGGTAGGCCCCGGCGCGAACGTCGCCGCCGTGTGCGCGCCACGGCGGCGGTCACGGCGCCGCACCGCCCGCTGCGGCGAGGCACATCTCCTTCACCTTGCGCAGGTCGAGCTTGCCGGTGCCCAGCACCGGTAGGGCCGCGACGGCGAGGAACTGGTCGGCGCGCGGCACGAACAGCGGCGGCAGTCCGCGGGTCGCCATCTTCTTCAGCACCTCGGCGACGTCCGCCGCGGCCAGCGTCGTCAGCGCCATCAGCCGTTCGCCCTTGCGTTCGTCGGGCACGCCGCAGACCGCGAACGCGCGCTCCATGCGCCCGCAGCAGGCTTGCAGGTGCTCCTCGATCGTGCCGTGCGGCACCATCTCGCCGCCGATCTTCGAGAAGCGCGACAGCCGGTCGGTGAGGAACAGGAAGCCGTCGTCGTCGAGTCGGCCGATGTCACCGGTCACGTAGCAGCCGTCGTGCATCGCCGCGGCCGTCAGGTCGTCGCGCCCGAGGTAGCCGCGCATCACGTTGGCGCCGCGCACGAGCACCAACCCGGATCGACCGATCGTCAGCGGCGCCTTCGTCTCCGGATCGACGATCCGCACCGTCACCCCCGGCAGCGGTCGCCCGACCGACCCGCGCCGCACGCCGGCCTGGTAGAAGCCCGGCGCCCGGTAACCCGGCGCGCTGATCGCGATCGCCGGCGCGCACTCGGTCGCCCCGTAACCCTGGATCGGCCGGATGCCGAACCGGTTGGCGAACGCATCGGCAAGTTCGTCCGTCAGCTTCTCGGCGCCGGTCAGCACGATGCGAAGGGACCCGAACTCGCCCGGTTCGCAGCGCCTCAGGTAGAGCTGCAGGAACGTCGGCGTCGCCAGCAGGATCGTCGCCCGGTGACGTGCGACCAACTCGCCGACCGCCGCCGCTTCCAGCGGGTTGGGGTGGAAGACGATGCCCGCGCCCTGCAGCGCCGCGTACCACAGCGCCATGTTGCCGAACGAGTGGAACAGCGGCAGGACCCCCACGAGGCGGTCGTGGCGATCGAGCGGGATCAGCTGCGCGACGGCATCGCAGTTGGCGTGCACGTTCTTGTGCGTCAGCACGACGCCCTTCGGGTCGCCGGTGCTCCCGCTGCTGAACAGGATCGCCGCGACGTCGTCGTGGGTCACCTTGCGGACGGCGCCGCAGGCGCGCTCGAGCGCCGCGATCGGAAGGAACAGCGCGCGCAAGGCCGCGGCCAGCCGTTCCCCGCGCGTGACGCCGGCGAGCACGTCCTCCATCACCAGCAGCTGCAGGCCGTCGGGCAACGCCACCTTGACGCGTTCGAGGAAGGCGCGCGACGTGACGACGGTGCGAAGCCCCGCCTGCTGCACGCACGACGCCAGCGCCGCGGGCCCGATCGTGTAGTTGAGCGACACTGCGGAGCGCCCGGCGAGGCTCGCGGCGAACGCGGTCAGCGCGCCAGCGATCGACGGCGGCAGCAGGATGCCGACGGCCTCCTGTCCCGCCCATGCGCTGCGCAGCCGCCGCGCCAGCGCCACGGCGCCGGCGAGCGCCTGCAGGCGCGAAAGGCGCTTGCCTTGCGTGTCGAGCAGGCAGTCGCGGAACGGCGCCCGCCGCACGGACCGCTGCAACGCCACGTGCAATGGCTGCAGGTCCTCGGCGCGCAGCATCGCCGCTGCCTCGCCGAGTTCGTCGACCGCGCGGCGGACTTCGGCAGGCGGCGTCGAGCTCGGCAACCCGGCGCCGAACGACACCGTCACCGGGCACGGCACCTTCGTCGGCCACAGCTGCACGCGGCCCTGCCGCGCGCTGCCGAGCGAGCCGTAGACGCGATCGAGGTGCACCGGCACGACCGGCGTCGTGCGCCCCTTCAGGATGCGCTGCATGCCGCGGCGGAACGGCAGCAGGCTGCCCATGCGCGTGATCTCGCCTTCGGCGAACAGGCACACCAGTTCGCCGTCGTCGAGCGCCTGGCCGGCGGCGCGCAGCGCGCGCAGCACCACGCGCGGGCCGCCGGTCGCGGTGATCGGGATCGCGCCCATGGCCCGCAGGAACGGCTTCAGCCATGGGCGGTCGTACCAGTGCTGCTCGACGACGAAACGGATCGGCCGATCCAGCGCGACGAGCACGAACAGGGCGTCGAGGAACGACACGTGGTTGGGCACCAGCAGGGCGCCACCGGCGCCCGGCACGTGCCGCGCGCCGACCACGCGCAGGCGATACAGGGAGAGCGTCAGCAGCACGACGACCAACCGCAGCAGGGCGTCCGGCAACAGCCAGATCGCCCACACGGTGGCGGCGAGGGTCAGCCCGGCGGCGATCAGCAGGATCGACGCGCAGTCGATGCCGAGCTGCGACAGTCCGAGGCAGCCGAGGTTGCCGGCCAGGATGCCGCCGAACGAAAGGCAATTGACCAGCGCGATGATCGCCCCGCGGCGCGCAGCCGGCGCCCGCCACTGCACCAGCGCGTTGAGCGGCACGACGACGAAACCGCTCGCCATGCCGAGCACTGCCATCCATGCGAAGGTGCCGACGGCGCCGGGCACGAACAGCCCGAGCATCGCCGTCGCGAACGCGAGGACGAGCGCGCCGAGCGGGATCAGGCCGACCTCGACCTTGCCGCGCGAAACGCGACCCGCGAGCAGCGCGCCGGCGCCGACACCGATCGCGAACAGCGCATACGGCACGGCCGCGTACTTGTCGGCGAAGCCGAGCACCTGCTTGCCGTAGACCAGCACGTCCTGGCCCAACAGGCTGGCGAGGCCCCAGAACGCCACCGAGCCGAGCGTCGCCAGCCACAGGGTGCGGTCCGAGCGCAGCGTCCGCCACGACTCGCGCAGCACGACGCCGAACGACTCCGGCGCCACCGACGTCGGCGCCGTGCGCGGCACGAACAACGCCGCGACGAAGCCGAGCGCCGCGAGCAACGTCAGCGCCGCCCCGGCCAGCCAGACCTGCGCGCCGATGGCGTCGAGCAACAGCCCGCCGGCGGCGGTGCCGAGGATGATCGCCACGAAGCTCGCCGCCTCGAGCCGGCCGTTCGCCGTCGCCAACTGGTCGTGGGGCAACACCTCCGGCAGGATCCCGTACTTGCCCGGCGCGAACAGCGCACTCTGCAGACCCATGCCGCCGAGCACGGCGAGGGTCGGCCAGCCGGCCGGAGCCACCGCGAGCGCAGAGGCGCCGAGCGCCATCAGCAGCACCTCCAGCGCCTTGGTCCAGACGATCAGGTCGCGCTTGCCGACCCGGTCGCCGAGCGCCATCGCCGGCAGCGAGCCGAGCATCAGCGGCAGCGTGAACACGACGTTCGCCAGGGTCGTCTGCGCCTGGGTGGCCGCTTCCCCCTGCGCCGCCACCGCTCCGATCGCCAGCAGCGTCACCATGATCTTGTAGGCGTTGTCGTTGAAGGCGCCGAGGAACTGCGCCACGAGCAGGCCGGTCAGCGGGTTGCGGGGAGCGGGTTGCGGGTGGGTCATGTCCTTCCTAGGCGGCGTCGCGATGCCGGGACCATCGCCGCTTTCATCGTTCATCCAAACACACTTGTGCTTGTCGGTTCGATAAGCTGCGCTTCATGACGGACCTGCACCGCCTGGAGGGCTTCCACCTGGTCGCGACGCACGGCGGCTACGCCCGGGCGGCGCGCGCTGCCCCGTACCCGATCACGCAGCCTGCCCTGCACCAGCAGGTGAAGAAGCTCGAGGCGGAGGTCGGTCTGCAACTGCTCGAACGCGTCGGCAAGGACCAGATGCGGCCGACGCCGGCAGGCGCCCACCTGCTGGCGTTCGTCGGGCCGTTCCTGCGCGACCTGCCGAAGGTGGTGCGGCGGCTTCGCACGGGCGAGTTCGACGGCGCCTTGTCGATCCAGGCGGAGTCGTTGCTGATCCGGCAGCTGCTGCCGGGTTGGTTGGTCGCCTTGCGCAAGCGGCGGCCGCATTGCCAGCTGCATCTGCAGGAGATGCTGCGCGGCGACGTGACGCCGCTGCGCACCGGTGAGGCCGACGCCATCGTCGCGTGGCTGCCGGAGGTTCCCGACGACATCGCCAGCCAGCGGGTGGCCGAACTGCATCCCTGCCTCGTGGCGCCGAAGGAGCGTGCGCCTGCGCGCGGTCGCGCCGTGCGCCTTCAGGACGTCGCCGACATGCCGTTCCTCGCCTATCCGGCCGGCAGCCGGCCGCACCAGCTGCAGATGCAGGCGCTCACGAGCGCCGGCGTCGTGCCCACGCAGGTCATCAGCCTGGACACCGCGGACGCGATCCTCGGCTACGTCGAGTCGGGGCTCGGTTGGTCGCTGGTGCCGAGCCTCGACCCGAGCGGCCCGCCGGGGCGCCGGCTCGCCGCGTTTCCGTGGGGCAAGCCGCGGGTGACGTTCCCGGTGGTGCTGGCGTGGCGGAAGGACGCGCCGGAGAACCCCATGCTCGACGCGCTGATCGCATGCGCGCCGGCGGTCGGCTGAGTCGCCCGTCCGGTCGTCGGCGGACCCATGCGCCGCGCCGTGAGCCGTCGCCGCGCGTCCGTCAGCGGCTCGCGGTCTTCGGCACGATGTCGGTCTGCAGCGCCGGGTCCGCGGCCGGCACGTGGGTGACCGGCAGGCCCAGTTCGCGGCGGACGAGGTTGGTGCCCTGCGCGATCGAGACCGACTTGAAGAACGCGATGTCGCGGTTGCAGCCCTGGCGGCCGAAGCCGCAGTCGCTGCTGACGATGAGCTGCTCGGGCGCGATGTGCTGCAGCGCGGTCCGGATCGTCGCCGCGACGTCCTCGGGGCGCTCGACCTGCAGCGTGCGGTGGCTGACCGCGCCGACGCAGATCTTCTTCTTGCTGTGGTTGCGGAACGGCGCGAAGCGCTCGACGTCGCGCATGGCGCGGTCCTTGGTCTCGATCGTCCAGACGTCGCCGCGCATGGCGCCCATGTAGAGGTCGAAGCTCTCGGCGTAGCTGTCGTTGTCGATGACCTTCTGCATGTTGGGGTTGCCCCAGCACGTGTGGATCCAGATCTCGACGTCGTCGAGACCCTGCACCTCGCGGTTGAAGCAGTCGACCATGAACTTCACCTCGTCGCTGTCCTTGCCGTAGGTGTTGGCCCAGAAGTGGATCGTCGGCTCCTCGATCTGGATGCAGCGGCAGCCGGCGTCGCGCAGGGCGAGCAGCTCCTGGTTCATCGCCACGGCCATGTCCCAGAGGACCTCGCGGCGGTCCTTGTACTTCGTCGTGTGCAGGTCGAGGAACAGGCCCATGACCTGCGACGAGCAGGTGCCGAAGCGCACCGGCTTGCTCGCGCGCGATTGCGCCATGCGCCAGATCTTGGCGTAGTCGAGCGGGCGGTGTTCGACCTTGTCGACGACGCGTGGCCAGCGCCAGCCCGTGTAGATCTCGTTGAGCATCGTGCCCGGCGGGTAGCGCAGCCACGGCGAGCGCGTCTCCTCGCTCTGCAGCAGGTCGCCGGAGAACCCGGACCAGCGCTGCAGCGGGTAGTGGTGCCACGAACGGCCGGCGTAGTCCTCGTCGCAGTGCAGGTCGCCGTGCGTCAGCAGGTCGAGGCCGGCGCGTTCCTGCTCGCTGACCACCACGGCGAGCGCGTCGCCGAACTTCTCGCGGAAGCGCACGTCCATCATGCACGTGTCGAGCGGGCGACCCCACATGCTGTCGTCGTACCAGCGCGGGCGCGGCCACGAACCGGTGACGGTGCAGGGAAGGACGGTGTTGGCGGTGACGGTCAGCATGCGATGGGCCTCGACTAGGAAGGGCGGGCCCGCGGGCGCGCCGACCTTCGTTGTAGCGACACCAGAGGGCTCGCCGCCATCGCGCGAACCGATCCGCGCGCGGCGACGCTAGCCGGCCGCCCGCGGCGCGCCGATGCGCACGGTGACGTCCTGCGCCTCGTGCACGAGCGCTGGACCGCCGAGCGCTGCCTCCGGCACACCGGCCGCGACGACGAGGCCCGGGTCGACCGCGCGCAGCGCGCCGGCGCGGATCCGGTACGGCGCGTGCCGCACCTCGGCGTGCAGCAGCTTGCGGCCGCGCCGCGCGTACAGTTCGTAGCGTTCGACCAGGAAGTGTTCGAGCGTGCCCGGCCGTGCTGCGGCGAACGGCGCGTCGGCGGC
>JBEITC010000413.1:0-3733 GCA_040375075.1 Planctomycetota bacterium
CTCGACGCGCGGCCTTGGCAGCAGGTCCAGGCGCTGCTGCTCGGCCGCAACGACACGCCGCTGGTGCAGCTGGCGCAGCGCACGCTGCCGATCGCGATCACGGCGCCGGCGATGTTCGCGCTCGCGGTCGAAGCGCCGGTCGTGCCGCTGGTGCGCGGCGGGCTGCTGCGCGTGCCGGTGCGGCTTGGCCTGCCGCAGCGCAGCGACGTGCGCGTGCGCGTGCGCGCGGTCTGGCTGGCGCCGGGCCTCACGGCCGGACAGGCGCAGTTCGACGTCGGCCAGCACGAGATCCTGCTGCCGATCGAAGCGTCGGCCGGCGCGTCGCTCGGCACGTTCCCGGTGGCGCTCGTCGCCAGCGCGCGCGTCGGCAACGTCGTCGTCGAGCAGGCGCTGCCGTGGTTCGACGTTCGCGTCGAGGCGCCGTGGGCCGAGCTCGCGCGCGCCGAGGCGCGCGGCGCGCAAGGCGCGGAGATCGAAGCGGCGCTGGCGATCACGCGCGCGCAGGCGCAGCGCGGCGTCGCCGCCGCCATGGTCGTCAACCTGCCGCGCGGCGTGCAGTGCGCGGGCGCACAGCTGGCCGCCGACGCGGCCGAACTGCGGCTGCGGCTGCAACTCGCCGACGACGCGGCGCTCGGCAAGCACCCCGGACTCACCGTCGAGCTGCAACTGCCGGACGACCAGGGCCGGCCCGTGCTGCACCGTCTGCCGTTCGGGGAACTGCGCGTCGACGCCAAGAAACGCCGCAAGGACGCGAGCGGCGCGGTCGGCGCCAATGCGCCAGCCGCCGCAGCGAACCCGGCGAACGCCAGCGCGGGCGCGCCGTCGCCCACACCGCCCGCGACCAAACCGCCCGCGACCAACCCGCCCGCGCCCCGCGCCGGAGGCACGCAGTGAGCCCGCATCGTTTCGTCGTCGTCGCGCTGCTTCCCGCCCTCGCGGCATCGCCGCTCGCGGCGCAGCAGTTCGCGCAACTCGCGCCGCATCCTGCCGCGGTGCGCCTCGACCACGGCAGCGACCGCGCCAACATCGGACTCGTCGGCGTCTCGGCGACCGGCTTCGCGCAGGACGCCAGCGCGCTCGCGACCGCGACGATCGAGCCCGTCGGCATCGCCGCGGTCGAACGCGCGGGCGGCGGCTTCCTGCTGGCGCCGCTCGCCGACGGCGAAGCGACGCTGCGTCTCGTCGTCGACGGCGTCGAAGCGCGCGTGCCGGTCGTCGTGCGCGGCGCTGCGCAGGCGGCCGCCGTCAGCTTCGCCAACGACGTGCTGCCGGTGTTCACGCACGCCGGCTGCAACTCCGGCGGTTGCCACGGCGCGGCGGTCGGCAAGAACGGCTTCGGCCTGTCGTTGTTCGCCTACGACCCCGCGGCCGATCACCGCGTGCTGACGCGCGAACTGCGCGGTCGTCGCATCGATCCCGCCGAGCCCGAGCGCAGCCTGCTGCTGCTGAAGGGCGCTGGCATGGCGCCGCACCAGGGCGGCAAGCGGCTGCTGCCCGACAGCGATGGTTGGCGGCTCGTGCGCGACTGGATCGGCGCCGGCGCGACCGACGATCTCGCGACGGCGCCGAAGCTCGCGCGCCTCGAAGCGCTGCCGGGCCAGGCGCAGGCGCTCGTCGGCGCAGCGCTGCCGTTGCGCGTCGTCGCGCACTACGAGGGCGGCGTCGATCGCGACGTCACCGATCTCGCGGTGTGGAGCAGCAGCGACGACGTCGCCGTGGCGGTGAGCCAGCGCCGCGCCGACGCCAAGGCGCCCGGCGAAGCGGTGCTGCTCGCGCGCTTTGGCGGCCTCGCCGCGACGGCGCGCGTGGCCGTGCTCGCCGACGACCGGCCGTGGACGTTCCCCGCGGTCACGGCCGTGAACTTCGTCGACGAACGCATCCACGACAAGCTGCGCGCGATGCGGGTGGCGCCGGCCGACGTCTGCGGCGACGAGGTGTTCGTCCGCCGCGTCTACCTCGACCTCGTCGGCGTGCCGCCGACGCCGGATGCCACGCGCGCCTTCGTCGCCGACCACGCGCCCGACAAGCGCGCGCGCCTCGTCGACGCGCTGTTGCAGCGGCCCGAGTTCGCCGACGTGCAGGCGATGCAGTGGGCCGAGGTGCTCGGCGTCTCGGCCGAGCGCATGGAGGCGAAGGGCGCATCCGAACTCGCGGGCTGGCTGCGGCAGGCGTTCGCCGCCGGCCGGCCGTTCGACGAGGTCGTGCGCGACCTGCTGGTCGCCGAAGGCCCGACCTATGCCGCGCCGGCTGCCGGCTTCTGGCTCGCCGCCGACCAGCCGCACCTGCACGGCGAGCACGTGGCGCAGAACTTCCTCGGCATCCGCCTGCAGTGCGCGCAGTGCCACAACCATCCGTTCGAGAACTGGACGATGGACGACTACTACGGCTTCGCCGCGTACTTCGCGCAGGTGGGCCGCAAGCGCGCCGAGGACGGCGCGGAGTGGGTCGTCTGGGACCGGCGCTCGGGCGACATCCGCAACAAGCGCAACGACGCGGTGGCAGCGCCGCGGCCGCTCGCCGGCGCGCTGGCGTCGATCGCGGCCGGCACGGATCGCCGGCGTGCGCTCGCCGCGTGGTTGACGGCGCCGGACAACCGCTGGTTCGCCGCCAACGTCGCCAACCGCGCGTTCGCGCGCGTGTTCGGCCGCGGCCTCGTCGAGCCGGTCGACGACGTGCGCATCAGCAACCCGCCGTCGCACCCCGAACTGCTCGCCGACCTCGCGGCGTTGCTGGTCAAGGAGCGCTTCGACGTGCGCGCCGTCTACCGCGCGCTGTGCAACAGCCGCAGCTACCAGCTCGCGCGCCATCCGAGCAACCCGCCCGAGGCGCTGTTCGCCGGCAACATGGTGCGGCGGCTCGGCGCCGAGCAACTGCTCGACGCCATCGGCGCTGCCACCAGCGCGCCGACCAAGTACCCGGGCCTGCCGCTCGGCGCGCCCGCCGCGGCGATCGCCGGCGGCCGCGTCAACGTGCGCTTCCTCGACGTCTTCGGCCGGCCGGCGCGCGAGAGCGCGTGCACCTGCGATCGCCGCGACGAGCCCACGCTCGGACAGGCGCTGCACCTCGTCAACGGCGACACCATCGTCGCCAAGATCGCCGCGCGCGATGGCCGCCTGCAGCGTCTGTTGCAGGCGAAGGCGCCGCCGGACGCGCTGCTCGACGAACTGTTCCTCGCCGCCTACTGCCGCCTGCCGCGCGCCGAGGAGCGCGCGCACCTGCTCGGCCTCGTCGCCGAGGCCGGCGACGACAAGGCCAAGGCGGCGGCGTGGCAGGACGTCTTCTGGGCGCTGCTCAACTCGCGCGAGGTCCTCTTCCAGCACTGATCCGCCGCCATGCTCCGCACCTTCGTCGTGTTGTCGTTCTCCGCGCTGTGCCTCGCGCCGTTGCGGGCGCAGGAGCCGGCCGTCGATCCCGCGCGCCTGCAGCAGTTGTTGCAGGAACTCGGCGCGATCGATCCCAAGGCGTGGGCGGCGCGGGCGGCCGGCCTCGAGCAGGCGGCCAAGCAGGCGGACGCCAAGGCGCAGGCGCTGCGCGAGCAGGCCCGCAAGCTCGACGAGCAGGCGGCGGCGGCTGACGCCGAGGGCAAGCGCGTGCGCGAGGAGATCGCGCGGTTGCAGCAGGTCGAAGCGTTGTTGCGCGGCAAGCCGCTGACGTCGGTCAGCGCGCCGGCCGCCGCTCCCGCTGCCTTGGTCGCCACGCCTGCCGTCGCGGCGCCGGCGAACCCGGCGCCTGC
>JBEITC010000267.1:0-5653 GCA_040375075.1 Planctomycetota bacterium
CAGGCGCTCGACGCGCCGGCCAACCTCGCGCCGCGCGACCGCTGGCGCCCCGGCCGCGCCGCCGAGGCGGTGGCCGGAATGCTGGCCGAGATCGCGCGCGAAACCGCCGTTCGCTGGCCGAACTGAGCGCTTGCGCGCCGCCGCCGGCGCACGCGTCACCGCACAAGTCCCGGGACGGATGCTTGACAGCGCGTTCGGTGCGCGCCTAACAAGGGCGTCGAGTCTTCATCCTGCATGGCAAGCGCGAAGCCCAAAGGCACCCCCGTCGTCATCGTCGAGTCGCCAGCGAAGGCGCGGACGATCGGCAAGTTCCTCGGCTCCGACTACCGGATCGAAGCCAGCATCGGCCACATCCGCGACCTGCCGAGCGACGCCAGCGAGGTGCCCGAGGAGCTCAAGAAGGAGAAGTGGTCGAAGCTCGGCATCGACGTCGAGCACGACTTCAAGGCGCTCTACGTGGTGCCCGCCGACAAGCGCGACCACCTGAAGAAGCTGCGCGCCATGGTCAAGGACGCGCCCGTCCTCTACCTCGCGACAGACGAGGACCGCGAAGGCGAGTCGATCTCCTGGCACCTCGTGCAGGAGCTGCAGCCGAAGTGCGAGACCAAGCGGCTGGTGTTCCACGAGATCACCAAGACCGCGATCCTCGAGGCGCTCGAGCACCCGCGCACGATCGACATGGACCTCGTCGAGGCCCAGGAGACGCGCCGCATCGTCGACCGCCTGTACGGCTACACGGTGTCGCCGCTGCTGTGGAAGAAGGTCCGCCCGAAGCTATCGGCCGGCCGCGTGCAGAGCGTCGCCGTGCGCCTCATCGTCGAGCGCGAGCGCGAGCGCATGCGCTTCTGCGCGGCCGAGTACTGGACCGTCGACGCAGCGCTCGCCGGCGCCGACGGCGCGAGCTTCACGGCCGCGCTGCAGCAGCTCGGCGGCGAGCGCGTGGCGCTGGGCCGCGACTTCGATCCGGAGACCGGCCGGCTGAAGGACGCGAGCAAGGGCGTCAAGACGCTCGGCGAGCAGGTCGCCAAGGAACTGGCCGCCGAACTGCAGGGCCAGCAGGCCACCGTGCTCGACGTCGAGCAGAAGCCGTACAGCGAACGGCCGTATCCGCCGTTCACGACGTCGACGCTGCAGCAGGAGGCCGCGCGCAAGCTGCGCTTCGCCGCGCAGCGCACGATGCGCGCCGCCCAGCGCCTGTACGAGAACGGCTTCATCACCTACATGCGCACGGACTCGACGACGCTGAGCACGCAGGCGATCGAGGCCGCGCGCGCGCTGATCAAGCGCGAGTTCGGCGCCGAGAACCTGCCCGACGCGCCGCGCACGTACGCCACCAAGGTCAAGAACGCGCAGGAAGCGCACGAAGCGATCCGCCCCGCCGGCAACGAGTTCGTGCACCCCTCCGCGCTGCCCGGCGACATGGGCGCCGACGAGCGCGCCATCTACGACCTGGTGTGGCGCCGCACCGTCGCGTGCCAGATGAAGGACGCGCGCGGCCAGCGCACGACGATGGCGCTCGGCATGGCGACCAAGGCCCACGGCGACGCGCGCTTCGTCGCCACCGGCCGCACGATCGACTTCCCGGGCTATCGCCTCGCCTACATCGAGGACCTCGAGGAAGCCGACAGCGAACTGGCCGAGCAGGAGCGCGTGCTGCCCAACCTCCAGAAGGGCCAGCGCGCCACCGCGCGCGAGCTGAAGTCCGCCGGCCACACGACGCAGCCGCCGCCGCGCGTGACGGAAGCCGGCCTGATCAAGGAACTCGAAGCGCGCGGCATCGGCCGGCCGTCGACCTACGCCGCGATCATCGAGACGATCGTGCGCCGCGAGTACGTGTGGAAGAAGGGCACCGCGCTGGTGCCGACGTTCACCGCGTTCGCCGTCGTCGACCTGCTGGCGTCCTACCTCGGCTGGCTCGTGGACTACCAGTTCACGGCCAAGATGGAGGACGACCTCGACGAGATCAGCAACGGCAAGGCCCGTCGCGTCGACTACCTCAAGCACTTCTTCCTCGGCAACGGCACGCCCGGCCTGCGCGAGCGCGTCAGCAGCGTCGAGGGCGACATCGACCCGCGGCGCATCTGCTCGATCCCGCTCGGCAAGAACGAGGCCGGCGACACCGTCGAGGTGCGCGTCGGCCGCTACGGCCCGTTCCTGTCGTGCGGCGAGAAGCGCGCGGCGATCCCGGACGAGATGCCGCCGGACGAGATGACGTTCGTGCGCGCGCTCGAACTGCTGCAGAAGGGCGGCGAAGGCCCGAAGTCGCTCGGCGCCGATCCGACGACCGGCCTGCCCGTCTACCTCAAGATCGGCCGCTTCGGCCCGTACTTCCAGCTCGGCGACGCCGCGCCGGCGACCGGCAAGAAGAGCAAGGCCAAGAAGGAAGACCGGCCGAAGATGGCGTCGCTGCTCGCCGGCATGACGCCGGAGACGGCGACGCTCGACGAGGCGCTGGCGACGCTGAGCCTGCCGCGCACCGTCGGCACGGCGATGACCGCCGACGGCAAGGACGAGCCGGTGCTCGCCGCCAACGGGCGCTTCGGCCCGTACCTCAAGTGGGGCACGGACACGCGCAGCATCCCCGCCGGCCACACGCCGCTGACCGTCGACCTGGGCCTCGCGATGCAGTTGTTCGCGCAGCCGAAGCAAGGCCGCGGCGGGCGCGGCGCGGCGCAGAAGCCCAAGCGCGAGCTCGGCGAGAGCCCGGTGACCAAGCAGGTCGTCAAGCTGATGGACGGCCGCTACGGCCCGTACGTCAGCGACGGCACGACCAACGCGTCGCTCAACAAGGACGAGAACCCCGACGAGCTGACGCTCGCGCGCGCGCTCGAACTGCTCGCCGCGCGCGCGGCCAAGGGCCCGGCGCCGAAGAAGCGCGGCGGCCGGCGCAAGAAGTCCGCGGCGGAGTGACCGCGCGGTCGGCGCGCCGCCGGCGTCACTTCGCCGCGGGCGCCGGCTCGGGCTTCGTCGCCGCGGGCGGCAGCAGGAACGGCCGCGTCGCCGCCCACGCGATCTCCTGCAGGCGCCGCACGAGCTCCGGGCTCGGCGGCGCGTACGTCTTCTTTTGCCAGTTGGGGACGTTCCAGTAGCTCGTGCCCGCGCGGTCGGCGACCGCGACCGGCAGGCCCACCGGCGAGCGACCGCAGAGCGCCGCGTAGTGCAGGCAGGCGATGAAGTACTTGCCGTACGGGTTGAGGTGGATGTCGTCGTCGAACGCGTCCTTCTCGATCGACGTCCATCCCGGCACCGTGCCCTTGCCGATCTCGTCGTGCAGCGCGGCGAGCCCGCGCGCGCCGGGGATCAGGCCGACCGACGTGCCGGGATACGCCGCGCGCAAGCCGGCGACCACCGCGTCCCAAGCCGGCGCGTCGGCGTCGACGCGCGCGCGCCAGCGCATGCTGGAGTGCGGATACCGGTCGTGGTCGCAGCCCTTCGACGTGCCGCTGTGCACGCAGTGCCACGGTTCGTAGAAGAACACGCGCAGCCCCGGCGACCAGTTGCGCGCCGTGCCGACGAAGTTGTCGGCGTACTGCAGCGTGAGGCGCATCAGCTTGTCGCCGCCGCGCGGCACGCTGTCGACGAGCACCAGCGCGTCGAAGCCGCCCTGCGGCAACGCGTCGAACCAGTGCGCGCGGAACGGCGCCGGCTGCGGCGTGCGCTTGGCCGGCTCGGCGAGCATCTCCTCCCACTGCATCAGCAGCGACGCGCCGAGGCGGAACTGCTCGACGAAGCGGAACGATGGCTGGCCGTCGGCGCCCGCGCGCGCGGCCACCAACGCCGCGACCATGTCGGGCACGTCGGAGATCAGGCTGTGGCCGACGTAGAACGCGTCCAACCTGCCGTCGGCGAACGCCGGCGCCGCTGGCGCGGCATCGACGACCGCGGGCGCCTGCGCTGCGATCGCGGCGGCGAGCGAGGCCGTGGCAGCGAGCACGCGAAGTCCGTGCGCGTTCATGGCGGCTAGCCTCCCGGCGCCGGCACGAGGCGTCAACCGGCGGGACGGCCCCTTGCGTCGGGCCTGCCATGTCCGACGATGGCGCCATGCCGACCGCCGCGACGCCCGTCGACCCCCGGCTCGACCTGTTCGCCGAGATCGATCGCCTGCGCCGCGAGCGCAAGGCGGTGATCCTGGCGCACTACTACCAGGACCCGGACATCCAGGACCTCGCCGACCACCTCGGCGACTCGCTGGAGCTCGCCAAGCGCGCGCGCGACGCCAAGGACGCCGAGGTCATCCTGTTCTGCGGCGTCCACTTCATGGCCGAGACGGCCAAGATCGTGAACCCGTCGAAGACCGTGCTGATCCCGGACGTGACGGCCGGCTGCTCGCTCGCCGAGCAGTGCCCTGCCGACCAGCTGCGGGCGTGGAAGCAGCGGCACCCCGACCACGTCGTGGTGATGTACATCAACTGCTCGGCGGCGACGAAGGCCGAGAGCGACGTCATCTGCACGTCGAGCAACGCCGAGCGCGTCATCCGCTCGATCCCGGCCGACAAGCCGATCCTGTTCGGCCCCGACAAGAACCTCGGCGCGCACCTGATGAAGAAGCTCGGCCGCAAGATGGACCTGTGGCCGGGCGCGTGCATGGTGCACGAGACGTTCAGCGCGCAGAAGATCGCCGCGCTCAAGGCCAAGCACCCCGACGCGAAGTTCATCGCCCACCCGGAGTGCGAGGACCACGTGCTGCTGCTCGCCGACTACGTCGGCTCGACCAGCAAGCTGCTGGAGTTCGTCAAGGCCGACGCGGGCCGCAAGTACATCGTCGGCACCGAGACGGGCATCCTGCACACGATGCACAAGGCGGCGCCGGACAAGGAGCTGATCCCGGTGCCGTACGAGGACCGCACGGCGGCGTGCCAGGGCTGCAACAGCTGCCCGCACATGAAGAAGAACACGGTCGAGAAGATCTACCTCGCGCTGCGCGACCTGCAGCCGCGCATCGAGATGCCCGAGGAGATGCGGCTGCGCGCGCTCAAGCCGCTCGAGCGCATGCTGGCGCTCGGCTGAGCGGATCGGCGGGCCGACGCGCGGACCGTCACTTCGCCGGCGGCAACGCCCGCTGTGCTGCGACGTGCGGCTCGCCCAGGCCGGCGACCTCGATGCGGTGGCTGGCGTAGCGACCGGCGTCGTCGAAGGTGACCGCGAGCGCGACGCTGCTGCCGAGCGGTTGCACGCCGCTGCCGCTGCCGCTGGTGACGACCCACAGCTGGCCCGACTCGACCGGCGCGACGTACAAGATCGTCCGCCCCCCATCGACGACGCGATCCGGCGTTCCAAGCCGCGTCAGCACGTCTTCGCGCGTCGTGCCCGGGCGCAACAGGTCGCGCGGCGCCTTGCCGTAGCGCAGGTCCTGCAAGCCGTGCGGCGACTGCGCCGGCGTGCCGACGTAGAAGACGCAACCGGACGAGGCCAAGATCGCGACGACCGGCGCGACGAGCCGCGCGAACCGCGAGGCGCGGCTCACGGCAAGACCCTCGTGAACGTCCAACGCGCGACGATCCCTTCCTCGTCGACGCAGGCGACGAGGTGGAACTCGGCCTCGCGCCAGGTCGGCCACAGCGCCCGCGCGGCGACGTCGGCCGCGGTAACGGCGCGCAGCTCACCGGCGGCGTCGAGCGCCGCGCGCCGGCTCGACCGCGCCTCGCCGGTGCGC
>JBEITC010000562.1:0-2311 GCA_040375075.1 Planctomycetota bacterium
CCGAGGCGTCCGTCGCCCCGCCTGCTGCCGCGCCAGCGCTTCGCCATGGCCGTGGCGAGGTGCGCCGGCTGATCGCCCTCGGCGCGCTCGTCGCCGCCGCCGGCGGCGAGGTCATCGGCCCTGATCAGGGGGCCGCGCACGTGCTCGCTGCGGCGGGCGCGCGCTGCCGACTCGCCTTCGGCGCGCAGGATCCGCGCCGCACCGCGCCGCCCGGCGCGACCGCGCTCGTGCACGCGGCCCCGCCGCCGTGCGTGCCGTGTCGGCGCACGGTCTGCAGCCATCGCCAGGGGCCGGTATGCATGGAGTTCGCGCTGAGCGACGGGGTCGCGATCGACGTCGGCTTGCCAGCGCCCTGAGCGCGCGCCGACGCCATATTGGCTGTTCGTCGGGGCGGCTTGTGCCGCCGTGCTGCGCGTGCTTCGCTGACGCCATGCCGTTGCCGCAGCCAGCGCCGCACGATGCCGGCGTCCTCGACACGTTCCCGAATCCCTACCCGGGTCGCGACTTCGAGATCTTCTTCGATTGCGCGGAGTTCACGTGCGTGTGCCCGAAGACGGGGCAGCCGGACTTCGCGACGATCACGATCCGCTACGTCCCCGACCAGCTCTGCGTCGAGCTCAAGAGCCTCAAGCTCTACCTGTGGAGCTTCCGCAACGTCGGCGCGTTCCACGAGAAGGTCACCAACGACATCGCCAGCGACCTGCTGAAGCTGCTCAAGCCTCGCAAGTTCGAGATCGTCGGCGACTTCAAGGTGCGCGGCGGCATCACCACCAAGGTGACCGTGCGGGTGCCGTGACGCGCCGCCGCTGGCTGCGCCGGGGGCTGTGGCTGGCGGCGTTCGGCTGCCTTTGGATCAACGTCTGCGACGATCCGCCGCTGCGGACCGACGCGTACCTGCTCGACGTCGCGTCGGACGCAGCGGTCGTCGGCCTGGTGACCGCGGCGCCTTCGGCGAGCCAGCTGACCGTGCGCGGCGCCGACGGCGCGGTGGTGGCGACCGCCGCCGAGGTCGAGCCGGTGCGGCGCCATCAGTTGCGGGCGACCGGACTGCAGCCCGGGAACTCCTACCGGTACGAGGTAGTGGCCGGCGCAGAGCGTTTCGCGGGCGTCCTGCGCACGCCGGGGTCGGCTCCCGACGCCCCGGTGCGCTTCGCGGCGCTGGGGGACTCCGGCGGCCAGCCGTGGTGGGTCTGGCTGCAGCGCACGCCGTTGTGGCACTGGCCGGCGCGGCTGGGCTGGCTGCCTGACCACGGGCCGGTGAACGCGGTTGGCGCCGAGCTGGCGGCGTGGAAGCCGGACTTCGTGCTGCACCTGGGTGACGTGATCTACCCCAAGGGGCAGCACGCGCACTACATGAGCGGCTTCTTCCGGCCGTTCGCCGCGGTGCTGCGCGAAGCGCCGGTCTACGCGGTGCTCGGCAACCACGACGTGATGGACGCTGGCGGCCGCCAGTTGCTGGCCAACCTGCGCACGCGCGAGTCGATGGCGCACGACGGCGGGCGCAACCTCTCCGTGGTGCGCGGGCCGGTGCGCATCGTGATCATCGACTGCAACGGCTCGTACGGCGGCCGGCGCTACGAGGCAGGCCACCCAACGCACGCGTTCCTCGAGCGCGAACTGGCGGCTGCAACGGAGCCCTGGATCGTCGTGGCAAGCCACTTTCCGATGCGAAGCGCGTCGCGCCAACGCGATCGCGCCGACCTGCTGCTGGCGATGCTGCCGCAGCTGGTCGAGCACGGCGTCGGCCTCTACCTCAGCGGTCACGACCACTGCTACCAGCGCTTCGGCGAGTCGGGTGGCGACGAGCCGGTGATGGTGGTGAGCGGCGGTGGCGGCAAGGACCTCTACGAGGTGCGTCCGGACGCTCGCGCCAAGGCCCTGGACCCTGCGTTCCACTGGTGCGCGATCGAGGCGCGTGACGGACGCCTGCAGTTCGAGGCGCGGGCGGTCGGAGGGCGCTCGATCGACGCCTTCGAGGTGAAGCTCCCGGCTGGAACCGCCCTGGAGCGCATCGCCGCGAAGAATCCTGCGCGGGCGCAGCGAATCGGGCAGCTTCGCTAGGTGCGCCAAGGGTCTGTCGCGGGACTTTCACCGCGCCGAAGTCCTTGCGGGCACTTGTGTTGAGAAAGCCGCTGAAAAATCTCAACCGAGCGCTTGCAGCAGGTTGGGACGCTCGCTACCTTCTCCCGCCCCTCGCAGCACCCGAAAGGGCGGCGACGAGGCGATCTTTGACATTCTGGGTGGCCTCGAAAGAAGAGCGTGTGAGCTTATTTGAGAACGGTTTCTGGTGCTTGGCGCCAGAGGATCGTAG
>JBEITC010000060.1:0-12798 GCA_040375075.1 Planctomycetota bacterium
ACGCCGGCAGCGCCGGCGCGCGCGATCTCCGCGGCGCGCGCGCGTCGCCATGCCGCGACGCGCGCGGCCCAGGCGGCTCGCACCGGCTCGGCGGTGAAGTCGATCGTCGCGCCGCGACCGCCATGGGGATCGGCGACGTCGAGCAACGCGCGCGGCGGCGCGACCAGTTCGCGCGCCAGCAAGCGCACGCAGACGACGTCGTGACGGCGCGCGACCGAGGACAGACCGGCGATCGGCGCATTGCCGGCGAAGTCGGACAGCACGAAGACCACCGCGCGACGGCGCAGCCGGCCACCGACGGCGGCGAGCATCGCCGACAGGTCCGCCGCTCGTGGCCGCAGCGGCGCCTCGACGACGTCGCGCAGCACGCGCAGCACGTGCGCCGGCCCCTTCTTCGCCGGCACGAGCCGCTCGTCGCCCGTCACGCCTGCGAACAGGCCGACGCGGTCGTGGTTGTCGATCGCCATGCGGCACAGGCACGCAGCGACGCGCGCGCCGAGCTGCCGCAGCGACCACGCGCCGATCCCCGCCTGCATGCCCGCGCCGAGATCCTGCACGAACACCAACGTGCGCTCGCGCTCCTCGACGAAGCGTTTGACGAACGGCCTGCCCATGCGCGCGGTGACGTTCCAGTCGACCGAGCGCGGGTCGTCGCCCTCGACGTACTCGCGCACGTCGCTGAACTCGACGCCGCCGCCGCGGAACGACGAGCGGAAGCCGCCGGACAACACGTCGGTGACCAGCCGTCCGGGCGCTAGTTCGAGGCGGCGCACCGACGCCAACGCGTCCGCCAACGACTCCTCGGGAGCCGCTGCGGCAGCGGGACTTGCGGCGATCCAAGGCAGGCGGAACGGCATCGGCGGCGGGAGCGGCAGAGGCTAGCCCCAGGGCCGCCGCCAGAGAACCGTGCGCCGGACTCCAGACACCCCCCGCCGTCGGCCGATGTCGACCCCGTCGCATTCTCGCGACGCCGTCGCCGAACCCCGACCCGACGCCCATGGCCCGCATCCTCGTCGCCGATCCCGACCCCCGCGCCCAACAGGAACTGAAGGCGCTGCTGCAGCAGAAGGGCTTCGAACTCGACGCCGCGCGCGATGTGACGTCGGCGCTGGCGCCGCTGACCGACGACGACGTCGACCTGGTGCTGTGCGAGCTCGGCCTGCCCGGCGGCGGCGGCATGAAGCTGCTGCAGGAGATCCAGCAGTCGCACCCCGACGTCGCCGTCGTGCTGATGTCGGCGTTCGGCTCGGTGCAGGACGCGGTCCTGGCGATGCGCCAGGGCGCCGCCGACTTCCTCGGCAAGCCGTACACCCCCGACCAGATCCTCGTCGCCATCGACCGCGCGCTCGAGAAGGCGGCGCTGCAGCGCGAGAACCAGGAGCTGAAGACGGCGCTCGACGACCGCGTGCGCCTGGACAATGTCGTCGGCAGCGACCCGCGCATGCAGGCGATCTTCAAGACGGTGCGCGCCGTCGCGCCGACCAAGACCACGGTGCTGATCACCGGCGAGTCGGGCACCGGCAAGACGATGGTCGCGCGCGCGCTGCACCAGCACAGCAACCGCGGCAAGGCGCCGTTCATCGAGGTCAACTGCGGCGCGTTGCCGGAGACGTTGCTGGAGACCGAGCTGTTCGGCCACGTCCGCGGCTCGTTTACCGGCGCCGTGAAGGACAAGGTCGGCAAGTTCGAGGCCGCCAACGGCGGCACGATCTTCCTCGACGAGATCGGCACCATCTCGCCGGCGTTCCAGGTCAAGCTCCTGCGCGTGCTGCAGGACCGCGTCATCGAGCGCGTCGGCGACACCAAGACCATCCCGGTCGACGTGCGCATCGTGCTGGCGACCAACAAGAACCTCGAACAGGCGGTCGCCGCCGGCGAGTTCCGCGAGGACCTCTACTACCGCATCCACGTCGTCGCACTCGAGATGCCGCTCTTGCGCGAGCGCGCCGCCGACATCGCCCCGCTGGCGCAGCACTTCCTGCGCCGCTTCGCCGCCGAGCACGGCAAGCCGGTGACGCGCTTCACCCCGGCCGCGCTCGCGGCGCTGACGGCGGCGCAGTGGCCCGGCAACGTCCGCCAGCTGGAGAACGTCATCGAACGCGCCGTCGTGCTCGGCGAAGGCACGGCGATCGACGTCGGCGACCTGCCGGCGTTCGGCCGCGTGCCCGCCGCGCGCATCGGCAACGCCGCGGCGACCGCCGCCACCGACGACGCCGACATCGGCGACCTGCCGCTGCGTGACGCGCTGGCCGCCGCCGAGAAGCGCATCATCGAACTGCGGCTCGCCCGTTGTGGCGGCAACCGCGAACGCGCCGCCAAGGCGCTCGGCATCGACCGCAGCACGCTGTTCCACAAGCTGCGCCGGCTCGGCATCCGCTGAGGACGCGTGAACCCCTCGGCCCCTCGGCTATAACCGTCCGACCGAATGTTCCAGAAGAGCCTGCAGATCCTCGTCTTGGCGGCGCTGGTCGCGCTCGCGGCGATCGTCGCCTACGCGTCGCTCGAGCTGACCGGGCCGGACGAGACGCTGGCCCAGGCGCAGGCGTTGGCCGACCGCGGCCAGCTCGCGCGCGCGATCACGGTGCTGAACGTGACCGAGCGCGACGTGCGCGGCGACGCCGCGCGCAGCGAGCGCCTGTGGCGGCTGCGCGCCGACCTGCTGACGAAGCTGGGCCAGCACGCCGCCGCGCTCGAGGACGTCCGCCAGCTGATCCGCGCGCGCCCCGCCGACGAGGAACTGCCGCTCGACGAAGTGCGGTTGTTGGCCCTCGGCGGCGACGGCGCTGGCGCGCTGCGCGCCGCCGAGCGCTTCCTCGTCGACCATCCGACGCACGGACGCGGCCTCGAACTCGCTGGCGAAGCGAGCCAGACGCTCTACCAGCCCGTGCTGCGCGAGACCATGCAACGGCTCGAACGCGAGCTGCCGCTGCTCGACCGCCCCGCCGGCCGCGAGGCTGCGTGGGCGTTCTTGTATCGGCCCGCGCAGGACGCGGGCATCGAAGTCGCGCGCGCGAAGCTCGCGGCCCTGCACGGCGACGATCCGCGCCTGCAGACCGCGTGGCAAACGCTCGAGCGCCAACTCGTCGCGCTGCGCGAGCAGGTCCAACGCAGCCTCGACTACTACCGCGGCAGCCTGGAGGCGCCGGGCGAACCCGTCGCGGCCTTCCGCGCCGTCGCGCTCGCGCTCGACCAATCCCGCCGCACCGACGACCTGATGGCGCAATGCGAGATCATGCGCCGCCGGTTCACCCACAAGTACGTCGCCGAAGCCGGCGCGGCAGCGGCATGGTCGCTGTTGCGCGACGGCCAGGACGCGGCCGCCATGGCGACGACGCGGCGCTGGCTGGGCAGCGAGCCGATGCGCATCACCAAGCCGTTTCCCGGCTTGACGCAGGGCCAGCAGGACCTGCTCGTCGCCCGCTCCATCGCCGCCAACCGGGTCGGCGACACCGCGACGCTCCAGCTCGGATGGCGCGACGCCAACCAGCTCTGGCCGGTCTTCAGCACGCCGACGCTCGCCGTGCCGCTGGGCACCGGCCTCTTCGAAGCGAACACGAAGGCATGGGAGTACGCGGCGAGCTCCTTGTCGTACGCGACCTCCTTCCTGACGAAGCAGACGCCGGGCGTCGACCGCCTCGACCTGCTGCCCGAGGTCGCGCGCGCGACGCTCGAGGCGATGCGCAACCAGGGCAAGCCCGAGGCCGAACTGCAGTCCCTGGTGACGCAGTGGCAACGGGCGCGGCCGGGCACGGTCCCGCCGCTGCTCACCAACGCCGAGCTGCAGAAGACGCTCGGCCGGCCGCGCGGCGCTGCCGCGGCGCTGCGCGAAGCGCTCACCCTCGATCCGGCCAACGACGACGTGTTCGCCGCGTATCTGGTCGCCATGCGCGACCACGCGCAGACCGTCGGCCCCGACGGCGCCACGCTGATGCAGCAGTGCTTCGCGCGGCGCACCAACCTGCCCGAGGTCACGGATCCGACCGGCTACATGCTCTGCGCCGAGGCGGCGCTCGCCGCAGGCGCGCTCGCGCTCGCGCGCAACTGCGCCACGGCCGCGATCGACGCGTTTCCGCGAGCTCGCGCCACCCACGAACTGGAGTTGCGCGTCTTGCTCGCCAGCGACCTGCCCGAAGAAGCGGTCAAGACGGCGGAGCGGTTCCTGGCCGGCTGGCGGCCGGATCGCGCCGGTGTCCGCCTCGCCTTGCAGGCCTTCGCGGCGGCGAAGCGTCCGCCGACCGGCCTGCTGGCGCGCGCGATGGCGTCGGCGCCGTCCCCCGAGCTGCAAGCGGCGCTGCTGACGCAGGCGCTCGCCGACGCGCCGACGACGGCTGCCGCGTTCGCGGCGCCAGCGCTGCGCGATCCTGCCGCGACGCCGGACCTGCGCCTTCTCGCCGCGCGCGCGTTGATCGCCAGCGGTGAGACCGCAGGAGCGCGCGCGATCCTCGACGCCGTCCTGAGCAACGCCGCGTCCCGCAGCGACCAAGCCGCCTTCGCCGTCGCCGATTGGCTCGACGCGACGGCGCCCGGCGCCGCCGACGCGGACCTCGCGGCGGCCTTCCGATCCTGGCTGCCCGGCTCCGCCACCGCGATGCCGGCTGCCGACGATCCACTGCCCGCGCTCGCCGAACGCCTCGCCGCCACCCATCCGCGCACCGCGCTCGCAGTCGCCGAACTTGCGCTCGCCGGCACGCCACCAGAGCGCCGCAGCGGCAGGCTGTACGCCGTTGCCGGCCGTTGCGCTGCGCGGACCGGCGACGTGCGCCTCGCCGAGGAGCGACTCACCGCCGCGCTGGCGTTCGCCGACGGCCAGTCGTGCGGGGAAGATCTCGCGCGCTTGTGCCTTTGCACCGGCAGGCCGGATCGCGCGCAACAGGTCCGCGAGGTCGTCGCAGCGCCGCGCGACCTCGGCCTCGCGTTGCGCTTCGATGCCAGCGAGGCGATCGCGGCGCTCGTCGCTGCCCGCCTCGGCGCCGATCCGACCGACCTCGCCGCCCACGCGACGATGGCGTTGTCCGGCGAACCGTCGCTGAGCGATTGGCCGCGCGCCACCTACGCGACGCTGCCGGCGTTCGCAGAAGCGCTGGCGCTGGCGGACGACGCCTTGCTGGCGCCGCTCGCCGTCGAACGCCTGTCGACGCTGCTGGCGCTGGCGCCCAACGCGCAGACCACGCAACTGCTGCTCGCCCGCGCGCTGGCCGACGCCGGCCGCGCGGACGAAGCCGCGCGCAGCCACCGCGAGCTGTTGGCGCGGGGCCCGGCGAACGCGCTGCTCTGGCGCGAAGTCGCGCGCCTCGCCGATCACGCCGGCTACGTGCTGGCCGACGACGTCGCCGAGGCCTTCGTCGCAGCGCTGCTGGCCGGCAAGTTGGCGGACGTGCCCGCGACCGAGCGCGTCGCAGCGCTGCAGTCGCTGCGCCGCGGCCTGCCGGCCGACCTGTCCGCCGCGACGACGACCCGGCTCGTCCGGGCGCTCGCGACGCTGCCGGCCACGCGCCGCCTCACGACGGCAGAAGCGAACACGATCGCCGACCGGTTGCCCCCCGACGCCGCCGTGACGGTCCTCGCCGCCGTGCTGGCGACGCCGCAGTCGGAAGCCGTCCGCCAACTGGCGATCGCGCGCTCGGTCGATCTCTGCGAGCGCATGGCGCAGGTCCCGGCCACCGCGCCTGCAGCGCTCGCCGCGATGCGCGCGCGTCTCGCCGAGGACTTCGCCGCCGGGACCGTCCATGGCCGCGTGCTCCGCTTCGTCGCCGCCGCCGATCCGACCCTCATGGCGACGGACGGGCCGAAGTGGCTCGCGGCGCAGATCGACACGATCGCCACCGGTCGCGATGCGGCGTCCGGGATGTCGGCGACGATCACGGCGCTCGCCACGGTCTCCGGACCTGCAGCGACCCAGGCCGTCGTCGATGCCGCGCTGCGTCGCCACCCGACCGCGTTGCCGCTCTGGCGTGTGCGCACCGAGGTGGCCGCCGCGTTCGGCGACGCGCGCTCCGCCGCGGGCGACCTCGCCGAAGCACTCGCCCACTGCGACGCGCCGGATCTCCGCTTGCTGCAGCTCACCCTCGCCGCCGAAGCACGCCTCGCCGGCACCGCCGAGACGACGGCATTCGCCGCGCTGCCGGCGGAACTCCGGGACAGTCCCCTCGGCCGCTACACGCAGGGCGTGCTGGCGCTGCGCCAAGGCCGCCCGGACGAGGCGTTGCCGCTCCTCGTCGACGCCCCGACCCGCCCCGACGGCATGCATCTGTTCGCGCGTGCGCTCGCAGCGCTGCAGTCGAGCGCCGCCGACGGCCAAGCACAGGCGCGCGCCGCCTTCACCCAGCTGCAGCGCGACTATCCGAGCAGCTCGCTCGCGCGCAACGCCGGCAGGTTCGCCAACCAGCTGGCGTTGCCCTGAGCGAGCGCTTCGCCGACGCCGACCCAGCGCCAATCGCGCAGCAGGCCGTCGAGCTTGTCGTAGGTCTTGCCGAGGTTCACGTAGTGGCGGAAGCCGCGCAAGCCGCCGAGACGCCGGCGCGGCTGCTTCGGATCGACCTCCCACGGGTGCAGATAGATGCAGCCCGGCGCGCCGAGCCGCGCCTTCTGGCGCAGGCCCGCGCGCAGCAGCGCCAACGGGAACAGCCGCAGGTAGCCACCGCCGCCGACCGGCAGGCGACGGCCGAAGATCTCCAGCGTCAATGGCGGCAACTCGAGCAGGGCGCCGCCTTCGCCGGCGAGCCGGTACGGCAGTGTCGGCGCGCCGGGCACGCCGTAGTCCGGGTGCCGCACCGGTTGGATCGAGCTGTCGACCGTGTAGCCGGCGGCCAGCAGTTCGTCGATCGCCCACGGCGTGCGGCGCGTGATCGACCACGTGCAGGCGCGGAACGCGCGCGGCCGCTCGCCGGTGATCGCCGACAGCGTCGCCGCGGTGCGCGCGACGTCGTCGCGGAAGCCTTCGCGGCCGAGATCGTGCAGCAGCCGGTGGTCGAAGCCGTGGCTGCCGATCTCGTGGCCGGCCGCCTTCACCTCGCGCACGAGGTCGGGCAGGCGCTCGGCGACCCAGCCGAGGAAGAAGAACGTCGCGCGCGCGTCGCGCTTGGCGAAGAGATCGAGCAGCCGGCGCGTCGAGTCGCCGCAACGCAGCTGGAACGCGTCCCACTCGGCGCGATCGACGACGTGCGCCATGTTGAGGACCTGGAACCAGTCCTCGACGTCGACGGTGAGCGCGTGCGCGAGCGTCATCGCGCCAGCTCCTGCGCCAGCGGCGTGATCGCGCCGAGGAAGCGCCGCGCGCGCGCCTCGGCGACCGAGGGATCCTCGCCGGCCTGCACCGCGGCCTCGACGCGCAGCAGGAAGCCCGACATGTTGGCGCGCACCAACGCGCGCGGCAGGTGGTGCAGCGTGAAGTCCCAGTAGTCGCCGGACGACCAGTCGGCAGTGCCGTAGAGGCTCATGGTGACGTAGCGCCAGCCATCGCCGCGGCTGCGGGCCAGGATGCGTCCCGCCGACCGTTCGGGGCCGAGCTCCGGGCACGGCGCGAGGTCGTCCTGCAGGATGTCCATGTTGCTGCCCTCGATGCAGATGCGCGGCGGATGCACGCTCTTCCAGTTGGCGTCGTGGAACAGCGCGACGACCCACAGGGGCTTGCCCTCGGCGTCGTCGTAGCGTCGCCAGACGAAGTCGGGCGTGCCGAGCAGTTCGCGCCAGCGCGGCAGGTTCTTCTGGAACTGCGCTTCCTGCTCGAGCGTGCGGGCGACGAGACGGTAGCCCGCGACCTCGGCGGGCAACCGCTCGGCCCGGTCGGCGGACCGTCCCAGCGGACGGTGCAACGAGAGCAGCAAGAGCGGCGCCGCCAGCAGCCACAGCGCCAAGGCGTGCGGCGCGAGCCGGCGCGTCGGCGCGCCGGCGACCCTCGCGACCGGCGCTGCAGCAGCGACGCCAGTCCCGCCGCCGCGGCCGAAGGCGAGCGCGTCGAGGCCGAGCAACGCGAGCACGAGCGTCGCCCATTCGACGGTGTTGGCGAGCGTGTGGCCGGCGCCTTCCGCGAACGACACCCCGTGCCAGCGCGCGAACAGGCACAGCACGGCGATGCGCGCGACGTTGGCCGCGACGGCCATCAACGGCGCCACCAGCAGCAAGGTCGCGCGCCGGACGAGGCGCGGCGCGCCGAGGAAGAACGCAAGGCAGTAGGCCAGCGTCATCATCGCCAGCAGGGAACGCAGGCCGCTGCACGCGTCGGCGACGTACAACGCGCCGTCGACGCCGCGCGGCTGCAGCATGTCGCCGGCGCGGACGACGTCGGCGCCGAAGACGTTGGCGAGCCACGAGCCGCCGGCGACGGCGACCTCCTTCAGCGTGTAGGCAAGGCGGCCTTCGACGTACATCGGCAACGGCACGCAGAACGCGACCAGCCAGAGTGCTGGCCACAGGCCGCGCAGGCGTTCGCGACCCAACGCCAGCCATGCCGCCCCGGGGACCGCGAGCGCGAGGCTCGCCGCCGACCACGAGTCCACCATCAGCGCCGCGCCGGCGAGGTGCAGCAGCAGCGCTGGCCCGAGCAGCAGCCAGCCCCTGGGGTCGACGGCGCGCAGCCGCGGCGACCACTCGGCGCGCCGCGACCACAGCAGCCACGCGGCGACCGGCGGCACCAGCCAGCAGTGCGCGAAGTACTCGGTCGGCGCGTTCCAGCGGTCGACGCACCACTGCAACGCCGTCCAGTAGGCGACGAGCAGCGGCAGGAACACCATGCAGGCGATCGTCACGACTTGCCTCCGCGCCGCAGCGCCGCATGGATCGCGAGCACGCGCTCGGCATTGCCGTCCCAGGTCCAGCGCTGCGCGTGCAACGCCGCGCGGCCGCGATCGCCGAGGGCCCGCGCGCCGGCGCGATCGCCGACGAGGCGCGCCAGCTGGCAGGCGAGGTCCTCGGCGTCGCCGGGGCGGAACAGCAGGCCGGTCTCGCCGTGCACGAGCGTCTCGCGCAGGTTCGGCTGGTCGGGCGCCACGGTCGGCACGCCGGCGGAGAGCGAGTCGAACAGCTTGAGCGGCGAGGCGTAGGCGTTGATCGCCGGGATCAACGCGCCGTCGCACGCGAGCACGTGCGCCGGCAACAGGTCGGGCGACACGACGCCGAGCGCACGGACGCGTTCGGCGAGGCCGCGCGCCGCGGCGGCGGCGAGCAGCGGCGCGAGCGCAGGGCCCTCGCCCATGAGCACCAATGCCAGCGCCTCGAGCCCCGGGCGCGCCATGGCGTCGAGCACCAGATCGAGCCGGTGCCAATCGCGCATGTAGCCGACGAAGCCCAACGCGAACGCGCCCTGCGGCAGCGCCCAGCGCGCGCGCACTGCCGAGGCCGCCGCGACGGCATCCCCGCCATAACGCGCGGGATCGGCGCCGTTGCCGATCACGTGCACGCGCTCGCGGCGCGCGCCGAGTTCGACCAGCATGTCAGCCAGCGTCTGCGTGACGGCGAGCACGGCGTCGGCGCCGCCGAGCACGAAGCGTTCGGTGGCGCGGGCGCGCGCCGGGAAGCGCAGCTTGCCGAGCTTCTGCATCTCGATCGTCATCGGCGAGTTGACCTCGAGGAGCAGCGGCACGCCGAGCGCGCGCGCGACGTCGAGGCCCGCGCGGCAGTGGAGCGCGTGGCGTTCGTACACGAAGTCGGGCCGCTGCTTCGCCGCAGCGGCGCGCAGCATCGCGCGGCCGCGCCGGTTGTAGACGATCTCCAGCGCCTCGACCGCCGCGCGCGGCAGCGCCAGCTTGCGCCAGAAGCCGCCGGCAGCGCGCGCGTCCGCGCCGACGCCCCCAGCGCCCCCGCGGCCCTTGGGCACGAGCGCGCACTCGTCGACAGCGCACCCGCGCCCGCGCAAGGCCGCGATCAGTTCCCGCACGTGCACCGCCTGGCCGTCGTCGGCGCGGATGCGATGGTGGTAGAGCACGCGCGGCGCGTTCATGCCGCCCCCCGCGCCAGCGCCTGCCGGAAGACTTCGCACAATCGCGCCACGGGCGCATCCCAGCCGAATCGCTCGGCGTAGGCGCGGACGCGTGCGCGCTCGATCGGCATTGCGGCGAACGCCGCGAACGCGCGCCCGAAGGCAGCGTGGTCGCCGACCGGGCAGAGCGCGCCGAGCCACGGCGGCGGCGCCTCGCCGAGGATCTCGGGGACGCCGCCGACCGACGTGGCGACGACCGGCAGGCCGCAGGCGAGCGCCTCGGTGACGACGTTCGGCCAACCTTCGCGCTCGCTCGGCAGCGCCAACACGTCGCAGGCCTGGCACGCGAGCGCCACGCGGGCTGGCGGCTGCGGACCGAGGAAGATCGTCGACGGCGCAGCCGCGGCGATGGCGGCGCGTTCGGGCCCCTCGCCGACCACGACGAGGCGCGCGTCGGCCGGCAGCGCGGACATCGCCTGCGCTGCCGTGGCGAAGCCCTTGCCGGCGACGAGTCGGCCGACGCAGAGCGCCAGGAAACCGTCCCGCGGCAGCCCGATGGCCGCCCGCGCCGCACTCGCGTCGCCGGGACGGAAGCGGTCGAGGTCGACGCCGTTGCGGACGACCTCGACGCGGTCCGGCGGCAAGCCGACCGCGTCGGCGAAGCGCGCCGCCAGCGCGCCGCTGACCGCGAAGCAGCCGAACGCGGTGGCGGCGGCGGCGGCGATCTTCGCGCGCAACGCCGGCTGCTGCGCCAACACGTTCACGTCGGTGCCGCGCGCGGTCAGCGTGTACGGCACGCCCAGTTCGCGGGCCACGGCCGCCGCGGCGACGCCGTCGGGCCAGAGGTAGTGCGCGTCGATCACGATCGGCTCGCGCGCAGCGAGCGCTGCGACGGTGGCGCGGACGCCATCCGCCATGGCGCGGGCCTGCCGACGGATCATGCCGGGCCAATGGCGCCAACGCGGATGCAGCGCCTCGACACCCTCCCACGACTCGCGCAGCGGCGTCGCGCGCCAACGGCGCCAGCCCGCGGTGCGCAGCGGCCAGACGACGTCGGGAACCGGCGCCACCACCTGCCACGCGAACCCGCCGCGCGCGGCGACCCGATGCATGCGGTCGTGCACGAACAATCCGCGCGTCGGCTGGGCCGAAGACGGGTACAGGCTGGTGAACGTGACGATGCGGCTCATGCGCCCCACCGCCGCAGGAAGCGCCCCAACACCAGGACCGCCCACAGCATCTCGCCGTGGTCGCCGACGCCAGCACGGTGGCGGGCGAGCAACCGCTCGACGACGCCGGGCTCGATCCACTCGCGCAGCGGCGCGTCGTGGAGCGCTTCGGCGACGGCGTCGCCCACCGCGCCCTTGCACCACGCGCGGAGCGGCACCGAGAAGCCCTGCTTCTTGCGCTGCAAGGCCTCCGGCAGCAGCCGCGGCGCCAGCGCGGCGCGCAGGAACGACTTGGTGCGGCCGCCGCGCAGATGGCGATCGGCCGGGATGCGCATCGCCGACTCGAACAGGCGATGGTCGAGGAACGGCGCGCGGACCTCGAGCGCCACGGCCATCGACGCGCGATCGGCCTTGACCAGGATGTCGCCGGGCAGCCACGTCGCGAGATCGGTCGCGATCGCCTTGTGCAGCGGATGCGTCGCCGTCGACGCCTCGTAGGCTTCGACCAACGGCGCGTGCGGATCGCCGGCCTCGGCGTGGCGATCGCGGCGCAGCACCGCGAGCGCCTCCTCCGGCAGGTGGGCGCTGACCGAGCGCGCATACGCCACCGCCGGCGAAGCGCCCAGGTCCTGCAGCGTGCGCTTGGCGCGCAGCCAGCGCGGCAGCCAATCGGCCTTCGGGTAGACGGCGCCGGCGGCGCGCGCGAGCCAACGCGGCACGACGCCGCGCGCGCGGTGTTCGCGGCGATCGAACAAGTAGCGGCGATAGCCGCCGAAGCCCTCGTCGCCGCCGTCGCCGCTCAACGCCACCGTCACGTGGCGCCGGGCCAGCTTGCAGACGTGGTACGTCGGCACCGCGCTGCTGTCGCTGAACGGCTCGTCGAAGGTCTCCGCCAGCCAGTCGAGCTGCAGCAACGCCGCCGGATCGAGGACCTCCTCGACCAGCCGCGCGCCGCAAGCCGCCGCCGAGGCGCGCGCCGCCGGACGCTCGTCGAACGCCGGATCGGGGAAGCCGATCGTGCACGCCGTGACGGCACGGCCCTGCGTCCGCGTCATCGAGTCGACGATGGCGTAGCTGTCGACGCCTCCGGACAGGAACGGCGCCAGCGGCACCTCGCCCATCAGGCGGACGCGCACCGATTCGTCGAGCAGCGCCAGCGTGCGCTCGGCGAGCTCGGCGTCCGGCGCGTCGTCGGCGCCGTACTCGACCTGCCAGTAGCGACGCTGCTCCCGCTCGCCGCTGCCGAAGCGCCACCGGCACCAGTGCGCCGGCGGCAGCTTGTGCACCCCTTCGAACACCGTGTCGGGCTCCGGCACGTAGCGCAACGCCAGGAACTGCGCGATCGCCGCCGGGCGCAGTCGCCGCGGGCCGCCGACTTCGTGCAGCGCCTTCAGCTCGCTGGCGAACGCCAGGACGCCGCCGTGTTCGCGCCAGTGGAACGGCTTCTTGCCGAAGCGATCGCGCGCGGCGTACAGCTCGCGTCGCGCGACGTCGACGACGGCGAAGGCGAACATGCCGCGCAACCGCGCCGCCAGCCCTTCGCCCCACGCGCGCCAGCCGTGCAGCAGCACCTCGGTGTCGCTGCGGGTGCGGAACACCGCTCCTTGGCCGGCGAGCTCGCGCCGCAGCTCGTCGTGGTTGTAGATCTCGCCGTTGAACGTCACCCACAGCGAGCCGTCGGGCAGGCCCATCGGCTGCGCGCCGCCGGCGAGGTCG
>JBEITC010000132.1:0-8792 GCA_040375075.1 Planctomycetota bacterium
CGCGACGGCTGGCGCGAGGCGCAGCCAGGCGTGCGCCCGACGGTCCAGGCCCGGCGTCGTTTGCGTCCACGCTTCGCCGACTTCGAAGCGCTCGTCGCCGCCGGTCGTCGCGACCAGCATGCGCGTTCGCACCTGCTCGTCGACGACGCCGTCGCGCCAACGCCAGCGCGCGAGCGACTGCGCGCCCTCGGCCACCGGACGTTCGCTGCGCTCGAACACGAAGGCGGGCCCGTTGCCGTCCGGCGACGGACCGGCGCCGCCCGCCAGCACGCGCGCCGTGCCGCGGGGCGCGACGATCGCGAGTTCGATCCAGGCCGGATCCGCGGCGTCGCCGCCGACCGGCAAGCGTCGCCACTGCAGCGCGCCACGCCCTTCGAGCCGCAGCCCGCGCGCCAACGCCCGCGCCGGCAAGGCCACCCCAAAGCGCACCGGCGGGCCGTCGACCGGAACGGCGAGCAGGCACTGGGCGATGCACGACAGCGACCACGACACGGCGCACATGCCCGCAATGGGGCCGCGGCGGCCGCGATGGTTACGCCGCTGGCGCGCCGATCAGTCGGCCCACTCGCTGCCGAACCAGATGCCGCCGACGTCGAGCCAACGCCGGAAGCTGTCGTGGTAGGGCGCCGTCAACTCGGTCCGCATCTCGCGCGCGTCCATCCAGCGCACGGCGAGCACTTCGTGCCCGGCCTGCGGCTCGCCGGCGTCGACGTCGACGGCGAAGAAGAACGACCGCCACGCGTGCGAGGGCCGGCCACGCAGCCGCCGCCGACCTTCCTGCACGAACAGGAACTCCGGCACGCCGCGCACGGCGAGCCCGGTCTCCTCGCGCAGCTCGCGCGCCAGCGCCTCGTGCAGCAGCTCCCCAGCTTCGACGCGGCCGCCTGGCAGGTCCCACGTGCGCGTCAAGGCGCCGCCGATGCGGCGTTCGTTGCCCACGAACAGCGTGTGCTCGCCCCGGCGCACCACGCCGAACACGCCCAGGAAGTCCGCTCGCGACAGGTCCGTCATGGCTCGACGACGGCCACCGCCGTCGGCGCAGAGGATCCCATCAAGGCGTCGACCGTTCCATCGCGAAGACGCCGCCGCCGATCGGCGTGCCGCTGGCGAACACGCCCCACTGGCCCGTCTCGACGCGCAACGGCCCGTAGCTGCCATTGCCCTGCGCGCGCAGCACGCCGCCGGACGTCTCGAAGAAGACCTGATAGCCCGCGTCGTCGAACTCCGACGCGTAGCCGACGATGGTGTCGGTCGGCTCGCCCTGCACCGTGATCGCGCCGGCGAGGCGCAGCACGCCCGACTCCAAGGTCATCTGCAGGTCGAGCGTGAACGGCTGCGGCGTCGCGCCTTCGCGATACAGCGCGCCGGTCCAGTCCCCGCTGAGGTCGGCGACCGCCGGCAGCGGGCGCAAGCGCTCGGCCTGCCAGGAGCCCGTGCCCGCGGCGCATGCGTAGGTGCCGGAGAGCGTGCCATCCGCCGCGACCTCACCGCGCAGGACTTCCTGGTCGCCGATGCTCGCGGTGAACGACGTCGCCGTGAAGTCGAGCTGGAAGGAAGTGCCCGCGATGCACGGCAGGTCCGTGTCGATCTGCACCACCGGTTGCCCGTCGAACTCCTGCACGCGCAGGAGCAGGTCGCCGGTCGACTCCAGCGCCGTCGAGGTCCAGACACCCTCCCACTCGCCCGCCAACGCCGCCGGCACCGCAGGCGCTGGCGCCGGCGTGGTCGTCGTCACGTCCGCGCAGGCGGTGGCGAGGAGCAGCGAGAGAACGATCGTTGGGCGGTTCATGGCGTCACGGCGTCGCTGCGCTGCTATCGACCGATTGCCGCGCGCGCCTGCTGCGCGCTTGGCAGTAGATCGCCAGCAGCTGCGCCGCCACGGCGTCGGGCTGGTAGGCGTCGGCCGCGCCCGCGGCCGCATCGCCATGGCATCGGCGGTTCGCCGCCGCGGCGAGGGCCACGGCCAAGCCGCCCCCGCCCGTCCCTTCGCGGGCCAGGACGCCGGCGCCAGGCCCGACGGCGTCGCGCACTCCCGGCACATCGAAGCCCGCGACCGGCACGCCAGCGCGGCCCGCCTCGACGGCGACCAGCGGCAGGCCCTCGCGCCGGCTCGCCAGCGCCAAGACGTCGTAGGCCGGCAGCAAGGTGGCGATGTCGGGACGCGAGCCGAGGAAGCGCACGTTCGGCGGGGCCGCCGCCGCCAACGTGGCTCGCAAGGGCCCGCTGCCGACGACATCGCCGCGCCAATCCGGCAGCGCCCGCATCGCGTCGAGGAACAAGCGCACGCGCTTGATCGGCGCGAGGCGGCCGACGCAGACGGCTACCAAGCCCGTCGCCGGCAGGTCGAGCGCCGCGCGCGCCGCCGTCCGCGAACGGAGCGGCTCGACCGGCACGGCCGGTGGCACGACGCAGAAGCGCTCGCGCGGCGCCACGCCGAAGCCGGCGAGTTCGTCGGCGCACGAGGCGCTGACCGCCACGAGCGCGTCGGACGTGGCCGCGAGACGGCGCTCGAGCTGCGCCAACGCCCAACCGACGGGCCGCGGGAAGTAATCGGCCAGCACGTGGCCATGGAACGTGTGCACGACCGCGACGTCGCCGCCGCGGGCTGCACGCCGGCCGAGCCAGCCGGCCTTGCTCGTGTGCGTGTGCACGACGTCGGGGCGCCACGCCTCCAGCAGGCGGCGCAGGCTCGCGACCGCCCGCAGGTCGGCCCACGGCGCGACCCCGCGACGCAGTTCGGGCATCACGAGCCATCCGCCCCGCGGGTCGCCGGCGAGCACGGCCGACGGCGCGAGCGCTGGCACGCCGTGCGCGTCCGGTCGCAGTTCCTGCTCGCCGCGCGGCACCGTGCCGGTCACCAGCAGCGTCGACGCGCCGCGCGCCGCCATGGCGTGCCACAGCGCGATGGCCTGCCGCGTCGGCCCGCCTTCGTTGGGCCGCGTCAACACGCGCATCACGCGCACGATCGGTTCGCCGCTGGCGAGGGACGGGGTCCGGACGTCATCGCGGCCGCATCATGCGCGGCGGCCGCGGCGGCGTCACGACACGACCTGCAGCATCTTCAGCAGGTACAGGTGCCAGCTCAGCAGCGCGGAGTAGCCGAGGAACACCGCCCACAGGCCGTAGCGCGCGGCGGTGAAGTTGCGCGTCATCGCCAGGAACATGCAGGCGGCGCCGATGCCGAGGGTCTTGAGCACGACGAACGGCCACGGGTGCGACTCGGATTCGAGCACGTACTGGACGATGGGGTTCAGCTCCTTGCCGCCGTGCGAGAGGAACAGCAGCGTGAACCACGCATCGAGCAGGTTGAGGGCGACGATCGCCAGGATCACGATGAACACGCCCGGACCGTGCACGTCGACGAAGGATCCCTCGCGCTCCTCGTCGCGGCGGATGTGCCGACGGCGACCGCCGAAGAACACGTAGCGGCTCCACATCGGCGTCGGACGCTTGCGGCGGTCCCCGCCGCGGCGCTGGTGTGGACCGACCACGGCAGGCGGTTGCGCCGGCTGGGCGCGGCGGACACGCACGCCTTCCGTGCCGCCCGGCCCGTAGTACGTATCCTCCCTCAGTTGGGGCACCATGCCCGATTCTATCGGACGCTCCGGAATCCGGCTGTCGCCGGCGCTGCCCGCAGGAGTCGGCCCGGAGGAATCGGCCATGGCACGGGCCTCAGACGAACTTCGTGATGCCCGGAATCGGGACTTCGTGCTGCGGCGGCTTGTCCTCCCACTTCAGCGCCTCGGGCATCAGGACCTCCTGGCTGTTCATCGCCTCGGCCCAGGTCACGCGCTTGCCGGTGTAGGCGGCCATGCGGCCCATGATCGCCATCAGCGTGCTCTTGCACATGTAGTCGCCGTTGTCGATGCGCTTGCCGCCGTGCAGCGCTGCGAACATCTCGTCGTGCTCGCACTGGTACATGTCGCGGATCTTGCCGGCGTAGCGCCACTCGTTCTTGCCGGTGATCGTGTGCTGGAAGACGTTGGCCTTGCCCTCGGTGCCGAACACGTACTCGTTGACGTCGCGCCAGCAGCCGTCCTGCTGCCGGCAGTAGCTGTAGCCGCGCGTGCCGTCCTCCCACTCGTAGATGGTGGCGAAGTGGTCGTAGCAGTTGCCGAACTTCGGCGCCGTGCGCTTCTGGCGACCACCGAGCGACGAGCACGCGACCGGATAGACGTCGCGCTTGATCCACGCCATCACGTCGAGCGTGTGGATGTGCTGCTCGGCGATCAGGTCGCCGGAGAGCCACGGGTAGTAGAGCCAGTTGCGCATCTGCCACTCGAGGTCGGTCCACTGCGGCTGCCGCTCGAAGCTCCACAGTTCGCCGGTGATGTAGTTGCCCTGCATCGCCAGGATCTCGCCGATGCCGCCGTCCTGCAGGCGCTGCACGACCGCGCGGCGGCCGTCGTGGTAGCGGTAGCACAGGCCGCTGACGATCGAGACGCCCTTCTGGCGCGCGAGCTCGCACGCGGCCATCACGCGGCGCACGCCCGGCGCGTCGGTGGCGACCGGCTTCTCGGCGAACACGTGCACGCCCTTCTGCACGGCCTTCTCGATCTGCATCGGACGGAAGCCCGGCGGCGACGCCAGCACGACCGCGTCGACGCCGGTGGCGAGGACCTGGTCGATGGCGTCGAGGCCGACGAAGCGACGCTCCTTCGGCGCCTGGATCTGGCCCTGCAGGCCGGCCTCGGTCAGCGTCTCGGCGACGCCCTCGAGGCCGCCCTCGAGCCGGTCGACGAACGCGTCGCCGACGGACCAGAGCACGTTGCCCTTGTGCGCGCGCACCGCCTGGACGGTGGCGCCCGAACCACGGCCGCCGATGCCGACGACGCCGACCTTGAGCGTGCCGCCGCCCTGGTGGACGGGGCTGGCAGCGCGCAGGGCGGACAACGAACCGCTACCGGCGACACCGGCGCTCACGGCGGCGGCGGCGGCGGTCGCGGAAGACGAGAGGAACGAACGGCGCGTCGGGCGGGATGTCATGGCGTCAGCGGGCGAAACGATGCGCCGCACCCTAGCCGCGACCGCGCGGTCGGCAAGGCTGCAACGAAATCGGTTCAGGTCGGTCCGCGCGGGCTGCGCCTCGACACCGCCGACCTCGCGCCCGTATCCTGCCGGCCCGTCCCTGCGGCCAGCGCCGCGGGCGCGGCCCCGCGATCCGCATGCGCCTCCTCGCCCTGCTGTCCGTCCTGCTCGCCTGCGCCTGTTCGTCGCTCTCCTCGGAGGACGAGGCGAAGCTCGCCGGCTACCAGCGCCGCGCCGCCCTGTACTTCGACGGCCAGCGTTACGATCAGGCGATGATCCAGGTCGAGCGCGGGCTCGAGCTCGATCCGGACGACTACAAGCTCAACGCCATGAAGGGCGGCATCCTGCTGCTGCGCAGCGCCGACGCCTTCGGCACCGACCACAAGCAGCTCGACGCCGCCACGGAGTTGCTGGCGAGCATCCACGACGAGCGCTCGGCCGGCCGCCACGAGCCGTACCTGCTGCTCAACTACGGTCGCGCGCTGCAGAAGCAGGGCCTGCGGAAGCTCGGCGAAGCGGTCCGGCTCGAAGGCCAGGCCGCCCGCGCCGTCGCCGAACAGGACCCCGACGCGATGCGGGCGAAGGCCAAGGAGGAGCGCGCCGAGTGCGACCGCCTGCTGGCGGCCGCCGACGCGTTGTTCGCCGAGCTGATCGAGCGCGGCGAGCTGCTGCGCCTCGCCCACAACCATCGCCTGCAGATCGCGCTGCAGCGCGCCGACGACGCCGCGATGCTGGCCGAATCGAACGCCTACTTCGCGCTCGCGCAGAAGGCCGCCGACCAGGTGCGCAAGGAGATCGATCGCACCAACAACGCCGACTACGAGCGCGACCAGATGGACCTGCTGCGCATGCTGCGCAGCGAGGAGATCGGCGTGCGCCAGCTGGTCGCCGAGCAGCACTACGCCAAGAAGCGCTTCGACCTCGCGCTCGAGCAGCTCGACCGCATCCTCGAGGCCGACCCGCGCCGCACCGTCGACTACTACAACCGCGGCCGCGTGCTGCTGGAGCTCGGCCGCGCCGAACAGGCCAAGGCCGACTTCCGCCGCTTCCTCGCCGATCCGAGCGTGCCCAGCAACAGCGACAAGGCCGCCTTCGCGCTGAAGGCGATCGAACGCTGAGCACGATCGGCAAGCCGGACGTGCGCCTGCCGCGCCGCCGGCGGTTGCGCACCCAACACGACTTCCGCGGCGTCTACCAGCGCGGCCAGCGCGCCGGCGGACAATGGCTGACCGTCGTCGCGCTGCGTCGCCGGGGGCGCGCCGGCGAGGCGCCGCCGACGGAATCGCGGCTCGGCGTGTCGGTCAGCAAGGACCACGGCGGCGCCGTGCGCCGCAACAAGATCAAGCGGCTCCTGCGCGAAGCGTTCCGCCTCGAGCGCCACCTGCTGCCCGCGGGCATCGACGTGGTGCTGATCCCGCGCCAGCGGCCCGAGGACTTCCCGCTGGCGGACCTGCGCGCCGAGGTCGCTCGCCTCGTGCCCAAGGCGCTGCAGGGCGGCGATCGCCGCCGGCCGCGGCCGTGAGATGGCTGCTGATGCTGCCGGTGCTGCTCTACCGGCTGCTGTTCAGCTGGTGGAAGCCGGCGACGTGCCGCTTCCATCCGACGTGCTCGCACTACGCGCTCGGAGCGCTGCGCGCGCACGGCGCCGTGCGCGGCAGCTGGCTCACCGCGCGGCGGCTCTTGCGCTGCCATCCGTTCACCGAGCCGGGCTTCGACCCGGTGCCGGAACGCCGGCCGCCGGCGCGCTGAGCGCGCGCCGGCCCCGACGGGGCGACGCGGCTACTTGCCGGCGGCGTCCGTCGCCATCTCGGCGAGCAGCTGGTCGACGGCCTTGTCCATCGCCTCGCCGCGCACGTTCATGAAGCGGATCACGCCCTTGTGGTCGACGACGTAGATCGTCGGCCAGCCGCGCACGTTCCACTTGCCCGAGATCGGGCCTTGCGTGGCCTTGGGGCCGTTCCAGAACGAGCGCCAGCTGACGCCGTTCTGCGCCTTCTCCGATTCGTAGTAGGTCTTGTCGGCGTCACTGTTCACGCCGAGCAGGGCGAAGGGCTTGTCCTTCAGACGTTCCACGAGCGACCGCTCGTGCGGGATCATGGCCCGGCAAGGGCCTCACCAGAATCCCCAGAAGTCGAGGACGACGACCTTGCCGCGGTAGTCGGAGAGCGCGAACGGCACGCCGTCCATGTCCTCGCCGCGGATGTCGGGGATCGCCATGCCGATCTGCAGCCGCTCCTTCTGGAAGCGCGGCGCGGCGATGCGGTCGGCGAGCTCGGTGCCCGCGGCCAGCTTCTCGGCGGCGGCGAGCAGGCCCTCGGCTTCGGCCTTCTGCGCGTCGTTCGGCTTGCCGCGCTGCAGCAGGATCGCGCGCCAGTACTTGGCCCACGCGCTGGCCATGCCGTCGCCGTTCTTCGCCTCGACGTTGCCGAGCAGGGCCTTGGCCGGCTCGGTGCCGAGCGCGCTGAACAGCCCCATCGGCGACTCGAGCACCGTCAGCATCGCCGGGTCGGCGAGGTAGCTGGCTTCGAGCCGCGCGGCGGCCGCCGTGGCGACCTCCTTGTCGGCGACCAGCGCCGTCGCCGCGTAGGCGGCGAAGCAGCCGCCGTGCGCGCCGTGCTTGTCGGCGAGCGCGAGCGCGCGCTGGCCGAGCGCCTTGGCGTCGGCGCGCTTGGCCTTGGCCATCAGCGCGCGCGTGGCGTCGTTGTCCTTCTGGTCCCGCGCGGCCTTGTACTCGGCCGAGTCGGTCACCTGCTTCATCGCCGCGCGGGCGGCCGCCTGTTCGGCGGTCCACTCCGCGACCAGCGCGTCGTACTCGGCCTTGGCCGCCGCAGCTGCGTCGCCACCGGCTTGCGCCGGCAGCCACGCGCCGAGCGCCAGCAGCGCGAGCGTGGTCAGGATCCTCATCATGATGTCCTCGCCGGTTCGCGCCGGTGCGCCGTCGGCGGTTCGCCGACGCGCCGAGCGTAGCGGTTCAGCCGTCGACGGCACGACCGGCGAGCTGTCCCAACAACGCGACGAGGCTGAGCACGTCGAGGCGGTTGTGCTCGAGCACGCGGTCGACCGGACCGGTGCGGTCGCGCACCCACGACAGGAACGCCGCCGGCGCCTCGCTGCCCGGCAGGTCGTCGGTGCGACGCAGGCCGAACAGCCGGTCCTCGACCGTCTTCAGCTTCGTGTCCGGCCATGCCTTGGCGAAGCGCCGGCGCACGACGTGGAACAGGTCGAGGTGGCGCGCCGTCAGCACCGGCGCGCGCACCTTGTGCACGGCCATGCGCGCGGCGATGCGGTGGCGGTCGAAGCTCTTGCCGACGAACGTCACCGGCACCGGGAACTCGCGCATGCGCGCGGCGACGTGCGCCAGCATCGCCGGCTCCTCGCCGAAGTCGCGCAAGAACAGCTGCTCGACGCAGACGTCGTCGCCGTCGAGGAAGCCGAGCCCGTAGGCGAACACGACCGTGCCAGCGCCGCCCTGCAGGCCGGTGGTCTCGGTGTCGAGGAACAGGCACTCGCGCGGCGACAGCGTCGCGAACGACGGGTCCTTGGCCAGCACGGCGAGCCGCTCGCCGTCGAGCGCCGCGACGGCGGCGAGCGGCGCCTGCCCGTGCGCCGACGCCAACGGGTAGCGCAGCAGCCGCCGCCAGATCGGTCCCTGCGGCGTCGCCAGTTCCTCGCCCGGCGGCAGGTCGACGACCGGCCGCGGCGCAGCGCGGAACGCTTCGAGCCGCCGCTGCAGGAACGCGCGCGTCGCAGCGCCCGGCGCGCCG
>JBEITC010000234.1:0-6115 GCA_040375075.1 Planctomycetota bacterium
CTCGACGCGCGCCTGCACGGCGGCTTCGTCAGCAGCCGCGGCGACGACGCGCCGGCCATCCGCTACGTGCTCCCGGGCGCCAGCGAGCCCGACGGCGCGCTGCAGACCGACCTCGTCTTCACCGACGTCGACGCCTACGGGTTCCTGGCTGCGTCCGGTTGGTCGAACCCGCCATACAGCGGCCTCGCGTCCGGCGCGGTGCGCGTCGAACGCATCGCCGGCAACGACGTCGTCGGCGCTCGCGGCGCTGGCCAACTGCGCCTCGTCCGCGCCGACCTCGGCGTGGTGCCGCTGTTCACGGCCATCTATGCGCAGCTGCCGGCGGCCGACCGTCCGCGCGTCGACGCCCTCGATCTCGCCTGGCAGGTCGCCGACGGCGTCGCCGAGGTCCCGCGCCTCGAGGTGCGCTCCAACCTGCTGGCGGCGCGCGGCGCTGGCCGCCTCGGCCTCGACGGCTACCTCAACGTCGAACTGACGCTGGCGAACCTGCTCGGCGACTCGGCCGACCCGCTGGTCATGCCGCTGCTGAGCTACTTGGCGCAGAACATCGTGACCTTCCACCTGCACGGCTACCTGGGCAACCTGGCCGCCGAGAAGCGGTGGCTGACCGAGGCCCCGCCCGACCGGCGCGGCATCACGCCGCGGCCGCCGCAGGACGCCGCCGCGCCGCGGCCCGGCTTCTGAGCCCCACCGCCGTTGAAAGCGCCGCGCCGCGCCCGAAACTGGCGGGCATGAGCACCCTGCACGCCGTCGTCATGGCCGGCGGTTCCGGCACGCGCTTCTGGCCGGCGAGTCGCGCAGCGCGGCCCAAGCAGTTCTTGCCGCTCACCGACGGCAAGCCGATGGTGCAGGCGACGATCGACCGGCTGGCCGGACTGTGCGGCGAGGACCAAGTCTGGGTCGTCGCGGGCAAGAAGCTCGCCAAGCCGCTGACCAAGCTGCTGCCGAGCCTGCCGAAGGAACGCCTGCTGCTCGAACCGGAAGCGCGCGACACGGCGCCGTGCATCGCGCTGGCGGCGGCGACGATCGCCGCGCGCGATCCGGCGGCAACGATGGTCGTGCTGCCCGCCGACCACGTCATCGCCCCCGTCGACGCGTTCCAGGCGATGCTGCGCGCGGGCGCCGCCATCGCGCAGGACGGCGAGACGCTGGTCACGTTCGGCATCGCGCCGACCTTCCCGGCGACCGGCTACGGCTACGTCGAGTGTGGCGAAGCGCTGACCGGACAGAGCGGCGCGTTCACGGTGCGCCGCTTCCGCGAGAAGCCGGACCGAGCCACTGCCGAAGGCTTCCTGCAGGCCGGCAGCTTCCTGTGGAACAGCGGCATCTTCGTGTGGCGCGTCGGCGCGATCCTCGCCGCCATGCGCGCCGCCGACCCGGAACTCGGCGCCGCCGCCGACGCGATGCTCGCTGCGGCGCAGAAGGGCGAGAAGACGGCGCTGCAGCGCGCGTTCCTCAAGGCGCCCAAGCGCTCGATCGACTACGCGGTGATGGAGAAGGCGGCGAAGGTCGCCGTCGTGCGCGCGCCGATCCGATGGGACGACGTCGGCAGCTTCCCGGCGCTGGGCGCGGTGGCTGCGCCGGACGCCGACGGCAACGTCGTCGTCGCCGCCAACGGCGCCTCGTGCCTGCCGCTGCAGAGCGGCGGCAACGTCGTCTACGCCGACGGTGCGCGCACCGTGGCGCTGTTCGGCGTGAGCGACCTCGTCGTCGTCGCGGTCGACGACGCCGTGCTGGTCTGCCCGAAGGACCGCGCGCAGGACCTCAAGGCGCTGGTCGAGCACGTGCGCGCCAGCGGCCGCACGGACCTGCTGTGAGCGGCCGCGTCCAACGCATCCTGGCCGTCGACTTCGGCGACGCGCGCACCGGCCTCGCGGCCACCGACTGGACCGGCACGATCGCGGTGCCGCTCGGCCGCATCGACGCGCGCGACGACGCAGCGGTCGTCGCCGCGATCGCCGAGATCGTGCGGGAACGCGACACGCAGGCGGTGGTGCTCGGCATGCCGCTGACGCTCGACGGCACGGCGGGCCAGCGGGCGCTGCGCACGACGGCGTTCCGCGAGCGGCTGCAGCTGGCGCTGAAGGTCCCCGTGGTCGCCGTCGACGAGAGCCACTCGACCGACGAAGCCCACGAGCGGCTCAAGCAGGGCGGGCTGAAGGCGAGCCGCCGCAAGGAACTCGCCGACAGCGTCGCCGCGCTCGTCATCCTCGAGCGCTACCGCGACGACCTCCGCCGCGGCAAGGCGGAATGAGCGCTTGGTCCCCGTAAGCCGGGTTCTGGTGCCGCCTCGTCGGCGGTGACGGCCATTTCTCTAGGGCCGTCCTCGCGGACGGCCTCCAACGACCTACCCGAGGACCACAGCGCGGGCCGCGCGATCCTCCTATTCGGTCTTCCTCCAGGTGGGGTTTGCCGTGCCGCTCCGGTCGCCCGGAGCGCGGTGAGCTCTTACCTCACCGTTTCACCCTTGCCGTCGCCCGCTTGCGCAGGCCGTCCGGCGGTCTGTTCTCTGTGGCACTTTCCCTATCCTTGCGGACGGTGGGCGTTGCCCACCACCTTGCCCTGTGGAGCCCGGACTTTCCTCCCGCAGCGCGAGGCTGCCGGCGGCCGTCCAGGGACCAAGCGGTGTGCAGTCTAGGGCCAGCCGGTGGCGGCACAAGCCAGCGGATCTGCGGTCGAGCGCACCGGCTTTCGCAAGAAGGAGACACAATCCAGGCGGCGGTGGGCTTGCCGAAGCCACCAAGCGGTGTAGCTTCGGATACGGCCTTCGGCGTATCTCACCGCGCTGAACTGGCGTCTCCCTCTCGCCCTGCACCTTTGAGGTCGGCCCGTGCGACTGCTCCTCGCGATTGCCATTGCCCTGTTCGCCGATGCGCTCCCTGCCGCGGTCATGACCGCGCCGCAGAGCGGTCCTGGCGGTTCGAATCCCGTTCCGGAACCGAGCACCCTGCTGCTCGTCGGCACGGGTCTCGTCGGCGTCGCCGTCACGGCGCGCCTGCGCCGCAAGCGCAGCAGTTGACGAAGCGCGGCAGTTGACGAAGCGCGGCAGTTGACGAAGCGCGGCAGTTGACGAAGCGCGGCAGTTGACGAAGCGCAGTCGTCGATGTCGCGCCGGGTGACGACGACCTGACCGACGACCACTGGGAAGCGGACGTCGCGACCGACGACGGCGCAGGGAAGCGCCGATCAACCGAAGCGCGGCGTGTGCGCGCGAATGCGCGCTGCCTTGCGCACGATCGCCGCGAGCCAACGCCGGCGGGACCGCAACGGCTCCCGCCAATACGCGCGCGCAAAGCGCAGCAGCAGGCGCGGCGGCACGTCGACGGGCAGCGACGAAACCAAGCCGGCGAGGTCCTTGACGAGCCAGCGGCGCCGGAACCAGCGCACGCGGCACACACGTTCGACGTCGAGGAAGGTCGGTTCGCCGCCGGCGCGCGGGTCGCTGGCGAAGACGTGGTTCCAGTAGAGGTCGCGATAGACGAGTCCGGCGTCGTGCAGGGCGCGCACGCGCGGCGCCACCTCCCGGCACGCCCATGCGGTGAACGCCGGCAGCCAACCGTCGGCGGCAGCTTCGGCGAGCCACGCGTCGCAGGGGCGACCGGGCACGCCGCGGGTGACGAGCATGGTCTTGCCGCCGCCGTCGCCAAGCCAGGCCAGGGGCGCGGGCGTGCGCAGGCCGAGCAGCGGCAGGAGGTGCAGCCAGCGCCATTCGGCGGCGGCGTCCCGGCGGGCGCCGAGTCTCGTCTTGGCGAAGATCCAGCCATCGGCCGTCGCCAGCGCCGCGGTCCACCGCGTCGGCACGCACCGCACGATGCGACCGAGCGATCCCTGCCAGAGCCCGAGCACGGCGTCGTGCAGTTCCCCTAGGGATGCCGCAAGCCTCGGCGAGTCGGGCAGTTCGGGCTTGTTGCCGGCGTGCATGGAGCGGGATAGGTTGCTTCGCCCCAAGGCGCTGTGCAAGCGCCCTTCTGGCATGAACCAACCCGCCTCAAGCGAAGAGAATCCCTTCCAAGCGATGCAGGCCCGGCTCGACCTGGCTGCAGCACGCCTCGGCCTCGAGCCGAACGTCATCGCGATCCTGCGCGCCTGCGAGCGGGAGATCACCATCAGCATGCCGGTCGTCATGGACGACGGCTCGGTGCAGGTCTTCGAGGGCTACCGCGTGCAGCACAGCACGTCGCGCGGCCCGGCGAAGGGCGGCATCCGCTACGCCCCCAACGTCAATCGCGACGAGGTCCGCGCGCTGGCGGCGTGGATGACCTGGAAGTGCGCCGTGGTCAACGTGCCGTTCGGCGGCGGCAAGGGCGGCGTCATCTGCGACCCGTTCAAGCTGTCGCGGGGCGAACTCGAGCGCGTCACCCGCCGCTACGTCGCGGGCATCATGGACCTGCTCGGTCCGGACCGCGACGTGCCGGCGCCGGACATGGGCACCGACGGCCAGGTGATGGCGTGGTTCATGGACACCTACTCCATGCACCAGCGCAGCTACATCCCGGCGATCGTGACCGGCAAGCCGGTGAGCCTCGGCGGCTCGCTCGGCCGCATCGAGGCGACCGGCCGCGGCGTGATGCTGGTGACGCGCGAAGCGCTCAAGCACCTCGGCATGAACGCGAAGGACTGCACAGCCGCGGTCCAGGGCGCTGGCAACGTCGGCCTGATCTCGGCGCTGCAGCTGGCGACGCTGGGCGTGAAGATCGTGGCCATCAGCGACATGCACGGCGGCCTGCACAACCCGGCCGGCCTCGACCTCGAGGCGGTCAAGGCGCACCTGCAGAAGCACAAGAAGCTCGACGGCTTCGAAGGCGGCACGCGCATCAGCAACGGCGACCTGCTCGAGCTGCCCGTCGACATCCTGGTGCCGGCGGCGACGGAGAACGTCATCACCAGCCGCAACGCCGCCAACATCAAGGCGAAGATCATCACCGAAGGCGCCAACGGCCCCTGCACGGCCAACGCCGACAAGATCCTCGACCAGAAGGGCATCTTCGTCATCCCGGACATCCTGGCGAACGCCGGCGGCGTGACGGTGAGCTACTTCGAATGGGTGCAGGACCGCATGGCCTTCTTCTGGACCCAGAAGGAAGTCGAGGAGCGCATGGAGCACATCATGGTGGACTCCTTCCGCTCGGTCGTCGACATGGCGCGGCGCTTCCAGGTCAGCACCCGCATCGCCGCGTACATGCTCGGCGTCAACCGCGTCGCCGAGACGACGCGCCAGCGCGGCATCTACGCCTGATCCGCGCCGCGAGCGGCGCGGATCAGGCGATCCCTGGCGCCGCCGCTCCGCGGGGACAGGGCGCAGGCGCATCCAGCCCGCCAGCCCCGCTGCGGCGGCGAACCGGCGGTCCCTGGCGCCGCCGCTGCGCGGGGGCAGGGCGCAGGCGCATCGGCCAGCCAGCCCCCGCGGCGGCGGCGAATGGACGGCACGCGCCGTCGCACAGCGGGTTCCGGGCCCAGGCGCACGCGACCCGGCGTCGCGCGGCGACGATGACGTGACGCCGGCGCCGATCCTCAGTCGCCGCCGCCATCCTGGCGGCCGCGCTTGATGTCGCCGCGGTGGCGCTTCTCGTCGACCCGGCGACGCTGGCTGCCGCGCGTCGGTTTGGTGGCGAAGCGACGCTTCTGGCGGACGAGCGCCGAGGCGAGCAGGTTGGCCATGCGCTGCATCGCGGCCTCGTAGTTCTGGAACTGGCTGCGATGCTCGCTGCAGACGACGTGGACCATGCCTTCCGCGTCGAGGCGGTTGGCCAGCGCCGTGCGGATGCGCTGCGCGTCGACCGGCCCGAGCACGGCTTCCGCAGCCGCGAGGTCGAGACGCAGGTCGACCTTGGTCTCGGTCTTGTTGACGTGCTGACCGCCGGCGCCGCCACTGCGCGAGAAGCTCAGGTGGAAGCAGTCCTTCGGGATCATGCGGCCATCCCGCAGCCACAGGTCAGAGCGCGACACGATCCACCCACTCCTTCTGCGGCGACAGGCCGCGATGCCAACCATCGGCGAGCCACGCGGCGCCGACTGCGGCCGCGCGCGGAGCCACGAGGATCGGCGGCACGGCGCCGCGCGCCGTGAGCCGCGTCGAAACCGCGGCGACGTAGTCCGCCACGGCGTCGAACACGCC
>JBEITC010000361.1:0-4274 GCA_040375075.1 Planctomycetota bacterium
CGCGCCTTCGGCGTCGACGTCGCCGGCGCGCCGCCGCGCCCCGTGCTCGTGCCGACGCCGCCGCGCGCCGAGGCGCCGCTGCCTTCCTGACCTGCCCGACGCATCCGCCATGGAATCGACGCCCTCCGCGCACGATCCGCTCGCCGACGCGACGCCGATCCTGTTGCGGCGCTGGCACGACGGCGACGAGCGCGCGCTGGCGGAGCTGGTCGCGGCGCACCTGCCGTGGCTGCGCGCGCGCGTCGAACGCCGGCTCGGCCCGTTCCTGCGCGCCCGCGGCGACGCCGACGACTACCTGCAGGACGTCGTGCTCGACTTCCTGCGCGACGGCCCGCGCTTCGTCGTGAGCGACGCGGCGCAACTGCGCGCGCTGCTCGCCCGCATCGCCGAGAACACGCTGCGCGACCGCAACGACTGGTTCCGCGCCAAGCGCCGCAAGATGGGCTCCAACGTGACGCTGAGCCGCGACAGCGTGCTGCCGCTCGACCCGGCGATGCAGCGCAACACCACGCCGAGCCAGCACGCCAGCAAGGACGAGGAGCGGCAGTGGGTCCGCCTCGCGCTCGAGCTGATGGACGGCGAGGACCGCGCCATCCTGGTCGCGCGCGAGTACGAGGACCGCTCGTTCGTCGACCTCGGCGCCGAGCTCGGCATGACGCCCAACGCCGTGCGCATGCGCTGGACGCGCGCGATCGCGCGGCTCGCCGACGTGATGAAGGAACTGCAGGCCGGACGCGTGCCCAACGACTCGCCGCCGGCGTGAGCGCAGGCCGCCCCGCGCGCCGCCGCGCCGTCAGGCCAACCGCGCGACGGCGCGGTACCGCGCCAGCGTCGAGCGCACGCGCGACAGCACCTCGTCGCCGGGCATGCCCATGAGCAGCTGGATCGCCTCGCGCACGGTCGAGACGGCGTAGACCGCGAACTTGCCGAGCGCGACCGCCTCGCAGACCTCGGCGTCGAGCATCAGGTCGCCGACGTTGGCGCGCGGCAGCACGACGCCCTGCTCGCCGGTCAGCCGGCGCGCCTGGCAGAGGCGGAAGAAGCCCTCGATCTTGGCGTTGACGCCGCCGACCGACTGCACCTCGCCCTTCTGGTTGACCGAGCCCGTGATCGCCAGGTGCTGCGCGAGCGGCAGGCCGGACAGCGAGCTGAGCAGCGCGAGCAACTGCGCCAGCGACGCCGAGTCGCCCTCGACGCCGTTGTAGAGCTGCTCGAAGCAGATGGTCGCCTGCATGCAGATCGGGCCGTCCCGGCCGCACTCCTGCAGCAGGAAGCCCTCGAGGATCATCACGCCCTTGTTGTGGATCGGGCCGGACAGGTTGGCGAGGCCCTCGATGTTCACGAGGCCCGAACGCTGCGCGGTCGCGACGCCGGAGTTGCACGTGATGCGGCAGGGCCGGCCGAACTCGATCGAACCGGTGTCGAGCACGGTGAGCGCGTTGACCTGCCCCACCACGGCGCCCTGCGTCGACAAGCGCGTGTAGCCGGCGGCGTACTCGCGCTCGGTCTGCTCCTGCGCGAGGTCGTGGCGCTGCCGCTGCATGCGGATCGTGCGCTCGACGTGGTCGCGCGTGATCGCGCGCGCCCCCTCCTGCGCGCACAGGTGCGAGGCCTCGCGCGCGAGGTCGCCGATCTCGCTGTAGCGCGTGATCAGCCGGTCGTTGCGGCCGGCGGCGCGGGCGCCGTACTCGGCGACCGCGGCGAGCCCGGTCGGCGAGAACACGCGCAGCGACTCGGTGTCGACCAGCCACTGCAGGTAGTCGGCGTAGCGCGCGAGGTTGCCGGCGTCGATCGGGATCGTGGCGTCGAACTCGGCGTGGATCTTGAAGATCTGCGGGAACTGCGGGTCCTCGGTCGCGAGCGTCTCGTAGACGCCCGGCTCGCCGATCAGCACGACCTTGAGGTCGATCGGGATCGCCTCGGGTTGCAGCGACCCGGTCTGCGCGCCGGCGCCCTGGTCGAAGTCGCGGATCTCGAGCTTGCCGCTCTGCAGCGTGCGCTTGAGCTGCGCCCAGACGCCGGGCTCGCGCAGCACGTCGAGGCAGCGCAGCACGAGGTAGCCGCCCTCCGCGCGCAGCAGCGCGCCGGGATTGACGTGCATCGCGCCGGAGCCGCCGCCGTCGGGCGGCGGCGTGATCGAGCCGAACAGGTTGCCGAACGTCGGGTTCGACTCCATGACGACCGGGCAGCCGTCCTGGAACGACGTCTTGACGATGCGGGCGTGGAACTCGCCCAGACGCGGCTCGCTGAGCGGCGGCGGCGGCGTGTCGTGCGCCGTCGGCTCCTCGTCGGACTCGTTGTCCGCCGCGACCCACTGGTGCAGATGGCGCTCGAGGTACTCGCCGGCGGCGTCGAGCCAGTCCGCGACCTCGGGCTGGTTCCAACGGCGCTGGAACTCCTTCTGGTGCAGCTGCAGCACCTTCCACGCGAGCTGCCGGTCCATCGCCCGCAGCTCGGCCTCGACGCGCGCCTGCTCCTCGCGGATGCGGTCGTTGACCTCGTCGAGGCGCTCGACCAGCTGCTCGCGGTTGCGCAGCAGGCGATCGCGTTCGTCCTCGGTGACCTTGCCTTCGACGACGTGCGCGGACAACGCGTCGAGCGTGATCGGCTCGCCGTCGACGACCGGGTAGACGTCGGCCGTGGCAGCGCCGCCCTGCGCCTGGAAGCGCACGAGCGCGCAGCCCTGCTTCTGCGCCTGCCGCTGCAACGCGTCGAGGATGCGTCGCTCGCGCGAGCTGCTGGCGCGCAGCACGACGCGGCGCGACATGCGGTGCGGACGCGAGCGCAGGGCGCCGACGAGGTGCGCGTGCAGCTGGCGGCCGAGCTCGAGCAACTGGTCGCGGAAGGCCGTGGCCTTGCCCGGCGGCAGCGACACCAGCAGCGGGCGGTTGGTCTCGCGGAAGTTGTGCACGAACACGCGGTCGAGCGTGCGCCGGCAGACCGGCTGGATGTCGCGCAGCAGCAGTTCGACGACGGCGCTGCGGCCCGAGCCCATGAGGCCGGACACGAACAGGTTGTAGCCGTGCGCGTGGATCGACAGGCCGGTGCGCAGCGCCGCCATCGGCCGGTCCTGGCCGAGCAGGAACGCCGCGTTCGGCGGCGTGCCCGATGGCTTGAGCGGCGGACAGTTCCAGCGCAGCGCCTCGATCGGCAACCGCAGGCTGTCGGCGACGACCGCGGGCGCGGCGCTGGCGCCGCCGCTGCGCGCCTTGGCCTTGCGCACGGGCTTGCCGCCGTTGCCACCCTTGCCGCCAGCAGTCCGCTTGCCGTTGGGCTTCATGCGCGCGCCACCAGCACCGGGCACGGCGCGGCCTTGAGGATCTCGCCGGCGGTGCTGCCGAGCAGCGCCTTCATGATGCCCGTGCGACCGCCCGAGCGGACGAGGATGAGGTCGACGCGCTGCACCAGGGCTTCCTTGAGGATCTGCTCCTCGACGTCCTCGGACATGGTCAGGTGGCCGACCGCCTTGACGCCGGCGGCGTCGGCCTGGTCGACGAGTTGCTGCAGCATCGCCTTGACCTCGTCCTGCAGCGCCCGATCGAAGTCGGCGCCGCTGCCAGCGGTGGCGCGGTGCCGCCCGATCAGGTTGACCGTCGCCGGCGTGTCGATGACGGCGAGCAACAGCAACTCGGCGCGCAGTTGCGCCGCCAGACCGATCGCATAGCCGACGTCGAGATCACGGCTGGCCGCGAGTTCGACGGGCGCGAGGATGCGGCGGACGACCGGTGCCACCATGACGGCGAACCATACGCGCCGGCGCAGGCATTTCGAGCGTGCTTCCGCTACCGTCTCGCGGCCCGCAACCGCACCGAGCCCACCGCGTGGACCTGCAGAGCCTCAAGATCGATCGCACGTCCCCGCCGCCCCGTCGGCGCAGCAACCCCTGGCCGCTGCGCGTCGCAGCGCTCGCGGCGCTCGGCGCCGTCGCTTGGTTGTTCCAACCGGCGATCGCCGGATTCGTCGACCGCGTCCGACTGCCGGTCGTGCGCGTCGCCGTGGTGACCGAAGCCGCGCCCGCCGCCGCCGCCGCCATCCGCGGCGCCGCCGCCAACGGCTACGTCGTCGCCGCCCGCCGCGCCGCGCTCTCGTCCGACGTGCCCGGCCGCATCGTCGAGCTGGCGGTCAAGGAAGGCTCGGTGGTCAAGAAGGGCGACGTCGTCGCCCGCCTGTTCGCCGACGAGTACCGCGCCGCGCTGCACCGCGCCGAGGCGGACGTGGTCACCGCCGAAAGCGCCGTGCGGCGCGCCGAGGCCGCCGCCGCCGCTGCGACCGCC
>JBEITC010000624.1:0-1860 GCA_040375075.1 Planctomycetota bacterium
CGCGTACGCGCCGGTCAGCGCGTCGCCGAGCCACGCGCCGCCGCCGAGGCCGAGCAGCGCGCCGAGCGCGGCGACGCCGCCGGCGAGCGCGAGGTAGTGCCGCGCGATCTCGCGGTCGCGGTAGCCGAGCGCCTTCAGCACGGCGATGGCGCCGCGCTGCGTCAGCACCAGCCGGCCGAGCACGACGTGCACCAGGAACGCCGCCGCCAGCAGGAACGCGAGCGGCACCCAGGTCGCGAACGTGCGCAGTTGCAGCAGTTCGTTGGCGACGAAGAAGTGCGATGGGTGGTCCTTGCGGGCGTAGGCGCCCATGCCGCCATACGGCGCCAGCGCGCGGTCGACGGCGGCGAGCACGGCCGGCAGGTCGGCGCCGGGCGCGAGCCGCAGCGACACGTCGTCGAAGGCGCCGCTGCGGCCGGTCCACGCCGCCAGCGCGTCCTCGCGCAGCCACGCGACGCCAAAGCGCCGGTCGTCGGGGAACAGCCCGCCGGGGGCGGCGACGTAGACGTGCTCGGGCGAGCGCGCGAGGCCGACGATCGTCGTCGCCACGGCGCGGCCGCGCACCGTCACGCGCAGCGTGTCGCCGGGCTGCAGGCCGCGCGCTGCGGCGAAGGTGTCGAGCAGCAGCGCTTCCTCGTCGCGGCCGGGCTCCGGCCAGCGGCCGCGCAGCAACCGCAGGCCGTTGATCGCCGGTTCGCCGTGCTGCGGCAGCGACAGCAGGCGCGCCTGCACCGCCTCGGCGACGCCGGGCAGGTCGAGGCGGGCGACGTCGACGAGCCGCGGTTCCACGTGGGCGACGCCGTCGATCGCGCGCAACGCGTCGGCGACCGGCAGCGGCGCGCGCACGAGGCTGCACCAGACGTCGCCAAAGCGCGTGGCGGCGTAGTAGCGCGCCTGCGCGTCCGCCAGCGTGGTCATCGTGCTGTGCATGCCGACCTGCAGCGCGATGCCGAGGCCGAGCACGAACGCGATGCTGAGGTACTGCAGCCAGCCGTGGCGCAGGTCGCGTAGCAGCTTGGTCGAGAGCGCGCGCACGCTCACCAGCCGATCGTCGCCGGATCGGCCGGCGACGGGTTGCGGGCTTCGCGCGCGATCGCGCCGTCGTGCAGCCACAGCACGCGGTCGGCCATGGCGCCGATCGCGGCGTTGTGCGTGATCAGCACGGTGACGATTCCTAGCGCGCGGTGGATGCGCTGCAGCGCCTGCAGCACCGTGCGGCCGGTCGCGGCGTCGAGCGCGCCGGTCGGCTCGTCGCACAGCAGCAGGGCAGGGCGCTTGACGATCGCGCGCGCGATGGCGACGCGCTGCTGCTCGCCGCCGGACAACTGCGCCGGGAAGTGGTCGGCGCGCGGCTGCAGGCCGACGAGCGCCAGCGCTTCGTCGGCGGTCATCGGGTCTTCGGCGACGTCGGCGGCGAGCGCGACGTTCTCGCGCGCAGTCAGGCTCGGGATCAGGTGGTAGAACTGGAACACGAAGCCGACCTGCGTGCGCCGGTACGCGGTCATGCGCGCGCCGTCGGCGAACGGCAGCGCGCGGCCGCGGAAGGTCACCGCGCCGCGGCTCGGCGCGTCGAGCCCGCCGAGCACGTGCAGCAGCGTCGACTTGCCGCTGCCCGACGGCCCGAGCATCACCACCAGTTCGCCGGCGCAGAGGTCGAGATCGACCGCGCGCAGCGCGTGCACCTCGCCGCCGGGCGACGGGTAGGTCTTGCCGACCCCGCGCAGGGCCAGCACGGGGGCATCGCCGGGGCGGACGTCCATGACGGGGGCGCGAGGGACTGTCGGTTCCGGCAAGCCGTCGGCCAAGGCGCACAAGGGCGTAGCGGCGCGGGGCAGGGAGACCGCGCCGCGCGACCCGCCG
>JBEITC010000666.1:0-1575 GCA_040375075.1 Planctomycetota bacterium
CCCGCGCCCGTCGCGCCGGCCGATTCCCCGCGCGCCCAGGGCGCGTCGCCGTCGCCGCAAGCGCCGCGGCTCGACCTCGCGCGCCTCGTCGCCGACGGCCGTGCCACCAACCTCGGCGGCGCGCTGCGCACCGCGCTCGACAAGAGCCGCAACGCCGAGATCGCCGCGGTCGTGTTCGTCACCGACGGCCGCCGCAACGCCGGCCCGCAGGCCGCCGAGATCGCGCGCCTGCTCGGCCAGCGCAAGGTGCCGCACGTGTTCGCGCTCGGCGTCGGCGATCCGTCGGCGACGCAGTCGGTGCAGCTGGCGCGCTTCGAGGCGCCGGCCAAGGTCTTCGAGCGCGACCCGTTCGAGGCCAAGGCGACGATCAGCGCGCAGGGCTACGACGCCGCGGTCGCGACGGTGCGCCTGCTGCGCGTCGACGACAAGGGCCAGGAACAGGTGGTGCGCACGCAGCAGGTGACGCTCGCCGCCGACCGCGCCGAGGCCGTCGTCGAGTGGAAGGACGTCGTCGCCGACGCGCCGGGCCGCTTCACCTACCGCGCCGAGATCGCGCCGCCGGACGGCGAGCCGGTCGTCGCCGAGCGCCACGCGAAGTCCGCGGCGGTCGAGGTGCTCGGCGAACGGCTGCGCCTGCTGCTGATCGCCGGCGGCGCGACGCACGAGTTCCAGATCCTGCGCAACCTGCTGCTGCGCGACAAGACGATCGACGTGTCGTGCTGGCTGCAGAGCGCCGACCCCAAGTTCCCGCAGGACGGCGACGCGGGCGCGCAGATCGAGCGGCTGCCCGAGGAGCGCGCCGAGTTCGATCCGTACGACGTCGTCGTGATGATCGACCCGGACAGCAGCAAGCTGTCGGCGCGCTTCTGCCAGCATCTGCAGCAGCACGTCGTCGAGGGCGGCTGCGGCCTGTGGTGGGTGGCCGGCGAGAAGTTCACGCTCGACGCCATCCGCCAGACGGCGCCGACGTTCGCGCTCGCCGAGCTGCTGCCGATCGTGCCCGACGTCGAGTTCGCCGAACGTGGCGCCATCGGCCTCGGCAAGGCGTTCAAGTTCCCGTGGCAACTGCAGCTCGCGCCCGAAGGCGAGGAAGGCCTCGGCGCCAAGCTGACGCGGCTGCTCGACGGCCGCGACGAGAGTCGCGCGCTGTGGCAGCGGCTGCCGGGCCAGCGCTTCTTCTTCCCGGTGTCGACGCCGAAGCCGGTGGCCACCGTGCTCGCCGAGCACGGCGGCGCCGAGCAGCGGCGCAACGGCCGCGGCATGCCGGTGTTCGCGCTGCAGAACGTCGGCGCCGGCCGCGTCGTGTGGAGCGGCTTCGACGAGACCTACCGTTGGCGCGCGATCCAGGAGCAGGCCTACAACCGCTTCTGGGTCGGCGGCGTGCGCTTCCTGTTCGAGGGCCGCGCGCAAGCCGGCAACGCCCGCCTGCGGCTGTTCGTCAGCGACGACCGGGTCGACCTCGGCGACGCCGTCGAGTTGACGGCCGAGGCGAAGGACGAGGCGCTGCAGCCGCTGGTCGCCGACGCGTTCGCCGTCGTCGTCGAGCGCGACGGCGAGGCGCCGGAGACGCTGCAG
>JBEITC010000458.1:0-3300 GCA_040375075.1 Planctomycetota bacterium
GTGGCGGCAGGAGGTGCCGAGGCGGCGGCGGCAGTGGTCGCAGCGGCTGAGTCGGCAGAGGCGCAAAGGCCTTCGGCAACAGCGAGAGGACCTGCATCAGGAGCGTCGGATGCAACTGAGGCGGCAGATGTGGCCGGCGCGGCAGCGGAGGGCCAGCGCCGTCATCGCCTTCAGCCCAGCTTCTGGACCCTTTGGTCCCTCTGTGCGTCTCTTCCGCCCCTCGTTCTTGCTCTGTGTCTTGCTGCTGCTGCTGCTGCCTTCCTCAGACCGCCCGACGCGCGCGCAGCTTCGGGAACAGCCGCACGAAGTCCGGCGCGTGCATCGCTTGCACGGTCACCGGCGCGTCGATGCTGCCCGGGAACGACATCCGCTCGCCGTGCAGCATCGTGCGGTGCACGCCGAAGGTCGCCTTGGCGGCGTCGTTGGCGTTGCGGTCGCCGTAGCGCGGGTCGCCGAGCAGCGGGTGGCCGACGGCGGCGAGGTGGGCGCGGATCTGGTGGGTGCGGCCGGTCTCGAGGCGCACGCGCACGAGCGTGGCGGTGGCCCGGCGGTCGACGACGGTGACGTGCGAGACGGCGCGCTGGCCCTGCGGGTCGACGACGGTCTTGGGTTTGCCGCCGTCGGGCTCGTCGGTGACGCGCAGCGACAGGTCGATCGTGCGGTGCTCGCCGTCGAACGCGCCGGCGACGATCGCGAGGTAGTCACGCTCGATGCCGCCGGTCTCCATGGCGGCGCCGAGCGCGGCGAGCGCGCGCGAGTCGCGGCCGCACAGCAGGAGGCCCGAGGCCTCGCGGTCGAGCCGGTGGGCGAGGCCGCTGCCGGGCAGTTCGCGCGCGAGCGCGTCGGCGACCGAGGCTTCGACCAGCGGGCCCTTGTGCACCGCGAGACCGGCCGGCTTCCACAGCACGAACGCGCGATCGTCGGCGTAGGCGACCGGGATGCCGAGGTCGAGCGCCAGCGACGCGTGCTCGGCGGCGAAGGCCACGGCGCTGCCGGCGCGCAGGCGCACGCTGCCGTCTGCCTGCACGTCGTCGATGGCGACGGCGCCGATGGCGCAGAGTTGGCGCGCCTTCTTCTGCGAGAGCGGTCCGAGCTCGGCGCATTCCACGCCTTGCAGGATCGCGTCGAGGCGCCAGCCGTCTTGCTCGGCGCCGACGAGGAGGGTCGTCACACCGACACGCCGTCGAGGAGCTCGACGAAGCGCTTGAACAGGTACAGCGCGTCGTGCGGGCCGGGCGCAGCCTCGGGGTGGTACTGCACCGAGAACACCGGCAGCTCCTTGTGGCGCAGGCCTTCGCAGGTGTTGTCGTTGAGGTTCTTGTGCGTCATCACGAGGCCGTCCGGCAGCGACTGCGGATCGACCGCGTAGCTGTGGTTCTGCGAGGTGATCTCGACCTTGCCGGTCGTGAGGTCGATCACCGGCTGGTTGCCGCCGTGGTGACCGAACTTCATCTTGTAGGTCTTGCCGCCGAAGACGTGGCCGAGGATCTGGTGGCCGAGGCAGATGCCGAACACCGGCAGCTTGTGGACCAGGACCTTCGCCGACTCGATCGCGTAGCGGCAGATCGCCGGGTCGCCCGGGCCGTTGCTGAGGAACACGCCGTCCGGCTTGCGCTCGAGCACGGCGGCCGCCGGCGTCTCGGCGGGCACCACGATGACGTCGAGGCCGCAGGCGACGAGCGAGCGCAGGATGTTGCGCTTGGCGCCGAAGTCGTACGCGACGATCGTGCGGCGCTTGCCGCCTGCCTTCGCCGGCGCCGGCGGGCTGAACGGCGACTCGTAGCCCTTCTTCCACTCGTACGGCTGCTGCGTCGTGACCTTGAGCACGTGGTCGACGTCGGCGACCTTCGGGGCCTTGCGCACCTTCTCGACCAGCTGCGCGTCGGTGCTGGTCATGTCGCGCGTGATCAGGATGCGCTGCTCGCCGCGGTCGCGGACGACGCGCGTCAGCATGCGCGTGTCGACGCCCTCGATGCCGGGCACACCGTGCTGCGCGAGGTAGTCGGACAGCTCCATCGCCGAGCGGAAGTTGCTGGCGCGCTCGCAGGCCTCGCGCACGACCAGTCCGGACAGCCACAGCTTGGGCGATTCCTCGTCCTCGTGGGTGACGCCGTAGTTGCCGATGTGCGGCTGGGTCAGGAGCACCGTCTGGCCGCGGTAGCTCGGGTCGGTCAGGATCTCCTGGTACCCCGTCATCGAGGTGTTGAACACCAGCTCGCCGACCGAGTCGGTGGCCGCGCCGAAGCCGCGTCCGACGAGAACGGTGCCGTCCTCCAGCACCAGGCGTGCGGGTGGACGGGCGGACGAACGATCCGAGGCTGGGTTGGTCAAAGGGGCAGGGGCGGCGAGGCCGTCCTCAGGTTGATCTGCGACGCGAGATAGCCGGCTCCAAAACCGTTGTCAATGTTGACCACGGCCACGCCGGCGACGCACGAGTTGAGCATGGTCAGCAGCGCCGAGAGCCCGCGAAAGTTGGCGCCGTAGCCGACGCTGGTCGGCACCGCGATGACCGGCCGGTCGACCAGTCCGCCGAGCACGGACGGCAGCGCGCCTTCCATGCCGGCGACGACGACGATCGCGTTGGCAGCGCGGATCGCGTCGATGCGGGCCAGCAGCCGGTGCAGGCCGGCGACGCCGATGTCGGTGAACTGCTCGACGCGGTTGCCGGCGATGCGCGCGGTCACGGCGGCTTCCTCGGCGACCGGCAGGTCGGCGGTGCCGGCGCAGACCACGGCGATCAGGCCCTTCTCTTCGCGCGGCGCGGGCGCGACGGTGAGGCAGCGGGCGCGCTCGTGCCAGACCGCCTGCGGCAAGCGCGCCTGCACGGCGGCGGCGTGCGCTGGCTCGGCGCGCGTCAGCAGCACGCGGTCGCTGCGCGTCAGGATCTCGACGGCGATCGCCGCGGCGTCCTCGGGCAGCTTGTTCTGGCAGAACACCACCTCGGGGAAGCCGCAGCGGCGGGCGCGGTCGTGGTCGACGGTGGCGAACCCGAGCGGGCCGGCGAGCGGCGCGCGCAGCGCCGCGACGGCGTCGTCGACGCTGCGCGCGCCGGACTGCACGTCGGCGAGCAGCTGGCGCAGGCGGTTGTCCTGGTCGGCGGGGTTCACGGGGCGACCATGATGGGACCGCGGCGCGGCGGGATCCATGGCGGCGGCGCAATCCGGGGGATCGGTCGTCGCGTGCCCGCGCGGCGGTGCATGCGCGATCGGCGCCGGAGCGGCGCCGTTTCGCGGACGCTGGTCGGATCGTCCGCTGCCCGCCGCCCGCTGCCCGCTGGCCCGCCGCCGCCGGCGCCGCCAC
>JBEITC010000281.1:0-5333 GCA_040375075.1 Planctomycetota bacterium
GTGGTCCTGCGCCTGCGTGATCGCATTGGCGCCATGCGGCGCCGTCGCGGCGGTTGGCATGGAGGCACCGTCGGCGCCAGCGCGCAACCCGCGTGCGGCCGTCGGCGCGCGCGAGCCCGTGCCAGGAGGCGTCGCGTCGCTCGGCGAACTGGCGGCAGGGTCGGCCATGGCGGATCGCCGCGTCGTCGGCGTGGCTGCACGCTAGGCGGTCGCGCGGCGGTGCGTGCTACGCCGCCGGACGTAGATGGCGGGGAGCGAGTTCCGGGTGGCCTTGCCGCTCGCGCGCCGCCGCTGGATCCGCCATCCTTGTCGGTTGCATGAGCAAGATCGACCTGACGGCGCTCGCCACCGAAGCCCGCAATCCGCGCACGACCGAACTCGACGCCCTGTCGACGCTCGACCTGGTCACGGCGATGAACGACGAGGACCGCAAGGTCGCCGACGCGGTGCAGCGCGAACTGCCGCGCATCGCCGCCGCAGTCGACGCGATCGCTGCGCGCATGCACAAGGGCGGCCGGTTGTTCTACGTCGGCGCTGGCACGTCGGGGCGGCTCGGCGTGCTGGATGCGGTCGAGTGCCCGCCGACGTTCTCGGCGACGACCGAGCAGGTGCAGGGCCTGATCGCCGGCGGTGCTGGCGCCTTCCTGCAAGCGGTCGAAGGCGCCGAGGACAGCACGACGCTCGGCCCCGCCGACCTGCAGGCGCGCGGGCTCGGCAGCAAGGACGTCGTCGTCGGCATCGCCGCCAGCGGCCGCACGCCCTACGTGCTCGGCGCGCTCGCGTTCGCGAAGTCGGTCGGCGCGCTGACCGTCGCCGTCGTCTGCAACGCCGGCAGCCCGGTCGCCGCCGCCGCCGAGCTGCCGATCGAGGCGGTCACCGGCCCCGAGGTGCTGACCGGCAGCACGCGGCTCAAGGCCGGCACCGCGACCAAGCTGGTGCTCAACATGCTCAGCACCGGGGCGTTCGTCCGGCTGAACAAGGTCTACGGCAACCTGATGGTCGACGTGCAGACGACCAACGCGAAGCTCAAGGCGCGCGCCGTGCGCATCGTCGGCGAAGCGGTGGCGTGCAACGAGACGCTGGCGCAGCAGCTGCTCGACCAGTGCGACGGCGAGGTGAAGGCCGCGATCGTCGTCGGTCGCAAGCGCGTCGCCCCGGCGGTCGCGCGCACGCTGCTGCTGACCCACGACGGCAGCGTGCGCGACGCGCTGGCGGCGTCGTGACGGCCCCGGCCGACGCCACGGCGGCGACGATCGCGCCGCCGCTGCCGGGGACCGGCGGCGCTGCGTCGCCTGCGCGCTGGCTCGGACTCGATGCGCTGCGCGGCCTGTCGATCGGGCTGATGATCCTGGTCAACAACCCCGGCGAGTGGGGGGCGAAGTACCAGTACGACGTGCTGCGCCACGCCGAGTGGCACGGCTGCACGCCGACCGACCTCGTCTTCCCGACGTTCCTGTTCTGCGCCGGCGTCGCGATCGTGCCAGCGCTGCAGAAGAAGCTCGCCGTCGGCGCGCCGCGCGCGCCGCTGGCGCTGGCGATCGGCAAGCGCGCGCTGTGGCTCGTGCTGCTCGGCCTGTTCGTCGCCAGCTTCCCGCTGGTGACCTTCGAGGCGGGCAAGGACCTGTTCGACCGCGTCTGGAACGTGCGCTTCCCCGGCGTGCTGCAGCGCATCGGCGTCTGCTACGCGCTCGCGGCGTTGCTGTTCCTGTTCACCTCGGCGCGCACGCAGACGCGTGTGCTGCTCGGTTGCCTGTTCGGCCATTGGGCGTTGCTGACGCTCGCGCCGGTGCCCGGCGCGGGGCCGCAGGACCTCGCCGGACCGATGACGACGCTGCAGGGCTGGCTCGACCGCGCGGTCTTCGGCGACCACATCTGGCAGAAGGGCAAGTACGACCCCGAGGGCCTGCTGAGCACGCTGTCGGCCGTCGCCACCGCGCTGTTCGGCGTGCTGTGCGGCCGCGTGCTCGCCGCCGGCGGCGCACCCCGCGACAAGGCCGGCGAACTGCTGCGCCTGGGCGCGTGGTGGCTGCTCGCCGGCGCGGTCTGGTCGTGGTTCCTGCCGGTCAACAAGCCACTGTGGACGCCGAGCTACGCGGTGTGGACCGCCGGCATCGCGGCCAGCGGGCTCGGGCTGTGCGTCTGGCTGTTCGAGCACCGCGGCTTCGCGCGCTTGGCGTATCCGCTGCGCGTCTACGGCCAGAACGCGCTCTTGGTGTTCGTCGGCAGCGCCATCGTCGCGCGCACCGTCTCGCGACTCGTCACGGTGACGACCGACGCCGGCACGGTGTCGCTGCAGAAGTGGTTCTTCGCCAACTGCCTGCTCGGCCCGATCGGCGACCCCAAGCTGGCGTCGCTGGCGTTCGGCCTCGTGTGGATCAGCGGTTGGTACGTCGTTCTCGCCGCGCTGTACCGGCGCGGCATCGTTTGGAGGGTCTGACCATGATGCGTAGCAACTCCGTGGCGTCGTTCGTCCTCGTGTCCTTCGCGGCGGCGTTGCCGGCGCAAGCGACCTTCCACTCCGAGGCCGGCAAGAAGCTGCTGCCCGCCGACGTCGCCGTCGAGCGCGTCGCCGGCGGCTACCGCTTCCTCGAAGGACCGGTCTGGCGCGCCGACAAGCAGGAGCTGGTGTTCTCCGACATCCCGGCCAACCAGTGGCTGGTGTGGAGCGCGAGCGCTGGCGGCTGCAAGCCGTGGAAGGCGAGCGAAGGCGCCAACGGCAACACGCTCGACCTGCAGGGTCTCGTGGTCAGCTGCCAGCACGGCGCGCGCAACATCGTCCGGCACAAGGCGGACGGCGGCATGGAAGTGGTCGTCGACGCGTTCGACGGCAAGCCGCTCAACTCGCCGAACGACGTCGTCGTGCGCAGCGACGGCACGATCTGGTTCACCGACCCGACCTACGGCCTTGGCGAGCGCGAACGCCAGCAGCCGGGCAACTTCGTCTACCGCTACGACCCGGCGCAGAAGCGCGCGACCGTCGTGCAGCGCGACTTCGAGATGCCCAACGGCCTGTGCTTCTCGCCCGACCAGCAGACGCTCTACGTCGCCGACAGCGGCAAGCCCGACCGCATCGGCGTGTTCCCGGTGCGCGGCGACGGCACGCTCGGCGCGCCGACGATGTGGTTGTCGGGCGGGGCCGACGGCATCCGCTGCGACGCGCAGGGCAACCTGTGGACGACGGCGCGCGACGGCGTGCGCTGCTACAGCCCCGAGGGCGAGCACCTGCTGACGCTCGCACTGGCCGAGAAACCGGCGAACCTCGCCTTCGGCGGCGCCAAGCTCGACCAGCTGTTCGTCACCGCGCGCACGACGCTGTACCGCGTGCAGTTGGCGGTCGCCGGCGCCGGTGCGACGCCGGCGAAGCCCGCCGAGGGCGGCGGTGGTGGCGGTGGCGGTGGCGTGAAGGCCGGCGGCAAGGCCAAGTAGGCTCAGGCCGTCGCGTCGGCGCGGCGGCGGCGGCGAACCAGCAGGCCGCCGCCGAGCAGGCCGCCGAGCAGCAGGAAGGCCGCGCCTTGCTTGGGCTTCGGCGGCTCGGCCATCGCCTTCTCCTTGTCGACGAGCTGGAAGTTGCCGTCGACGAACTGCTCGTCGACGCGCTGCAGTTGGTGGCCGGTCTCGGTCGTCACGAGCTTCCACGCGCGCAGGTGCAGGCTGGCGGGGCTGGTCTTCGGCACCGTCGGCGTGCGCAGGTCCTCGCCGGTCGCCGCGGCGACGATGTAGCAGCGCTTCGCCCAGTCGTCCGGCAGCTTGGCGAAGGCCTTGTCGTGGAAGACCTTGGTGTTGGCGAGTTCTTCGATCGGCACCAGCGCGATGCGGGTCGTCGCGTCGCGCTGCATCCGGTGCGGCTCGTCCTCGCGCAGCGGCATCAGGTTGTCGCCGAGCATCACCGCGAACGCCGCGTGCGTGATGCCGGCGAAGGCATCCTTGCGCTTGCCCGGCAGCCACAGCATCGCGCCGTCCGCGAGCTTGGTGCCGTCGACGCCGGGGTTGAGCGCGGCGATGCGCTCGGCCAACGCCGCGTCGCCGTAGCGGTCCTTGGCGATCGACGCGAAGGTGTCGTCCTTCTTGACGGCGACCTGGCGCACGATGCCGGCTTCGAACGTGCCGAGGTCGACGCGGATGGCGCGGAGGAGCACGCGCTTCGTCGCGCCGGGAATCACCACGTCGGGTCGCGTCGCAGGCGCCGACACGGCCGGCGCGGGCGCGTGCGCGCGGGCTTCGGCAGCGATGGCGAGGGCGAGGCAGCAGAGCAGGGGGAGCGTGCGTGGGTTCATGGCGGGCCTTGTTCTGGTTGTGCGACGGTGGGACGAACGCGGGGCGACACGCGGCGGTTCTCGCTTTTTCGCGCGGGCCTCACGATGGCGGCAGGCTCCGGCGTCCGTCCGGATGCTTCCGCAGTTCGCGCCACAGTTCTGGCTGCGCCCGCTTGGTCACGCGCTGCGTCGTCAGGCCGTCGCTGGCGCAGGCCTGCACGCTGGCGTCGTGCTTGCCGACGTCGGCGCGGCCGAGCAGCCGGTGCGGCGGCGGCGCTGGCAGGTCGCCGGCGGCGTCGCGGCGGACGAGCGCGACGAACGCGTACGGCAGTGCCCGCAGGTCGATGCCGAGTCCGCGCGCGGTGTGGGCCCATTCGCCGGTGGTGAACACCTCGGGCGGCGGCGCGGCGAAGAAGTGGCACCAGTCGCCGTGCTTCGTCAGCGCCGGGCACGGACCTTGGTGGGGGCACGGCGCCTGCACCGCGAAGGCGTCGACGAGCCGGTCGCGCAGCGCGGACAATCGCCGCGCGATCGCCTTGCTGCCGGGCTCGACCCACAGCACGCGGCGGCTGCGGCGCGCCAGCGCTTCGAGCTGCTGTTCGCCGGCGGCGTCGAGTTCGCCGAGCACGTGGCTGACCAGCAGCACGTCGGGCGCGTCGGCGCCGGCGTCGGCGGCGGCGACCGACGGGAGCGCTGGGAACGCCGCGCGCAGGGCGCCTTCGGCGAACTTCGCCGCGGTGCGCGAGCGGTCGACGAGGCGCACGCGGCCAGCGCCGAAGCGCTGCACGTACGCGCGCGCGGCGACGCCGGAGCCGCAGCCGAAGTCGACGATGCGTTCGCCGTCGCTGCGGGCCCAGCCACGGTCCTGGCACTCGGCGAGCGCTGCCTGCCACTTCCAACCGATGCGCGCGCCGAGCACCGCGTCATAGGCGGCTACGTCGGCGGTGGTGCGCCAGTAGTCGGCGAGCGCGCTGCTGCGTTCTTCGGCGAGGAACAGGTCGCGCAGGCGCGTCAGGCGGGCGATCAGGTCGTGGGACGGCGGCACGTCGGCAGTGTCGGCGGCGGCGCGGCGGCGCGCCA
>JBEITC010000604.1:0-1972 GCA_040375075.1 Planctomycetota bacterium
GGACCCGCAGCGCCGGCGCATCGCCGCTCGCCGGCGTCACGTCGCGCAGCGCGAGCGCCTGGCCGGGCGCGATCCCGGCGAGGCGCAGGTCGAGGGCGAGCGTGCGCGCGGCCTCGACGTCGAGCGGATTGTGCACCGCCAGCAACGCCTTCGTCGCGCCGCGCGGATCGACGTGCAGCAGCCAGTCGACGTCGCGGCCATCGGGCCGGCGGCCGTGCAGCACGTCCGCTTCGAGGATGCCGCGGTGCGCGCGGAACCAGCCGGTCCAGCCCTGCACGAGCGAGCGCGTCGCGTCGGTGTCGTAGAGCCGCGGGCCGCGCCAGCACGCCTGCACGCCGGCGCCGAGCAGGTTGGCGAAGCGCGCGCCGTAGTGGTCGCGGTGCGCGTCGAGCGGCTCGATGGTCGCCGCCGGCCCGCCGCCGTGGTACTCGCTCAACGGCACGAACATCCAGCCCATCGTCACCGCCTTGTTCCACGTGCCGTCGAAGACGTTCTGCCGCTCGATCAGCAGCTGGTCCTCGCGCGGCAGCGACCAGTTGGTCTCGCGGTAGCCCATGCCGGTCTTGTTGGCGCCGCTGAGGAACCACCAGTCCGGCACGTTGAGGTAGACGCCGCGGCCGCGCAGCTCGCGGTAGAGCGCGCGCACCTCCTCCCACTGCCGCCACTGCGAGTCGGCGAGGCCCTGGTGGCCCGGATGCGCCGCCGACGCGCAGGCATCGCCCGGATAGCTGCCGTCGTGCTCGAGCGCGTCGAGACCGGTCGCGGCGAAGACCTTGCGCAGCTTGGCGAAGTAACGCCGACCCCAGGCGCTGCACAGGCACGGGGAGTTGCCGAACACGGCGAAGCCGCCGGGCTTGCCGGTCGCCGGGTTCACCACGTCGTCGTCCGCGCCGATCGAGCGGCTCGCGAGCAGCGAGTAGCCGCCGAGCGCCACGCCCTTGCCGTGCGCATGGTCGACCAGCGCCTTGATGCGCGCGATGTTGGCGTCGCTGTCGTCCTCGGCGTCGAAGCCGCTGCCGAAGGTCATGATCACCAGCTCGAAGCCGACCGCCGCCGCCTGATCGACCGCCGCGCGCACCGACGCGTCGTCGGCGTTGCGCACGTGGAAGATCAGCGGGTTCTCCTCGACCCACGGCGCGACGGTCCGGTACATGCGCCGCCGCGCCAGCCCGCGCCGTTCGCGGTCGCTCGACGACTCGACCAGCTCGAAGACGCGGAACGACTGCCAGCTGCCGCCTGCCGCGATCGCGACGCCAGGGCCGAGCGGCGGCGCGCAGCGCAGCAGGCACGGCGTGCGCCGCTCGTAGTGCACCTGCGTGCCGAACTCGGGATCGGCCTCGAAGCGCACGCACGGATTGTCGGCGACCGCCTGCATCGCGCCGCCGAAGGCCATGTCGGTCTCGACGTGCAGCGCGCGCAGGTCGCGCAGGCCGAGGTCGGGATCGCCGCCGACCGCCGAGCCGGTCTCGACGAGCGCGAGCAGCTCGGCGGCGAAGCCGTCGAGGCGCACCGGCCGGTCGCCGGCGTTGCGCAGCTCCAGCCGCTTCATCAGCAGCGGCACGCCGTCGTACAGCTCGTAGACGACGGTCGCCGTGACCAAGGGCCCGCCCGCAGGCGGCGCGAACTCGAGCGCGTAGCCGACGCCGGCCGGCGGCCAGCTGCGCGCGTTCGCCAGCCACTCGCGCCGCGGCTGCCACGGGAACGGCGCGGCGACCGCGCGTTCGCCGTGGCCGACGCAACGCCACGCCGCCGGGTCGGGCCGCAGCGCCGCCTCCGCCGCCGCGGTGAGGAAGTTGCGCACCGTCTGGCCGGTGAAGCCGCCGAGCCGGTGCTCGACGCCGTCCAGCGTCACCGTCGCCTCGGGCTTGGTCGCGCGCAGCAGCGAGCTGCCGGCGACGAGGTCGTCGAAGGCCACCGTGCCAGCGCCACCCTCGCCGACGCGCAGGCGCCGCGCGACGAGGCCGTTGGCGAA
>JBEITC010000137.1:0-8677 GCA_040375075.1 Planctomycetota bacterium
CGCCGCGCCAGCGCCGGGCGCTGCGGCGCGCGGCGCCGCGACCCGCTTCGCGGAGCGGCTGATGGCGGTGACGATCCCGACGGCGGCGAGCGCTGCCCCGGTCGTTGCGCTGCCGAGCGACGGCGACGCCAGTGGCCGCACGCTCGGCGCCGAGGAGGCGCTGCTCGCCGCCGACGCGATCCGTCGCGGCACGCTCAACAGCACGCGCGGCCGCTACGTCGGCCTCTTCGAACAGCGCTTCGCGCAGTGGCTCGGCCGCAAGCACGCGATCGCGTGCGCGTCGGGTTCGGCGGCGATGCACTGCGCCATCGCGGCCCTGCGCCTGCAGCCTGGCGACGAGGTGGTGACCACGCCGATCACCGACATGGGCGCGCTCACGCCGATCCTCTACGAGGGCGGTGTGCCGGTGTTCGCCGACGTCGATCCGGCGACCCTCAACGTCACGCCGGCGACCGTCGCGGCGCAACTCACGGCGCGCACGCGCGCCATCGTCGTCACCCACCTGTTCGGCTGCCCGGTCGACGTCGACGGCCTCGCCGCGCTCGCCCGCGACCGCGGCCTGCCGCTGATCGAGGACTCGGCGCAGGCCTTCGGCGCCCGCTGGCGCGGCCGCCGCTGCGGCACGTTCGGCGCGCTCGCCGCGTTCTCGCTGCAGCAAGGCAAGCACATCACCACGGGCGAAGGCGGCATCGTCGCCACCGACGACGACGAGCTCGCCCGCCGCGTGTTCTTGTACGTGAACAAGGCCTGGGGCTACGGCGACAAGAAGCCCGACCACTACTTCCCGGCGTTGAACTACCGCATGACCGAGCTGCAGGGCGCGGTCGCGGTGGCGCAGCTGCCGAAGCTCGACGAGGTCGTCGCCGCCCGCCGCGCCGTCGCCGACCGCTTGCGCGCCGAGCTCGCCGGCGTGCCCGGCCTGCTGCTGCCCGGCGATCCCGAGCACGGCCTGCACAGCTGGTGGAAGTTCGCCTTCCGCGTCGACGCCGACGCGGTCCCTGGCGGCGCCATCGCGCTCGGCCAGCGCATGCAGCAAGCCGGCGTCGCCTGCGTGCCGCGCTACGTGCAGAAGCCGGCGTTCGAGTGCGAGCTGTTCCAGGACTGGTCGCGTTCGCCGGTCAGCTGGCTGCCACTGCAGCACAATCCGCGGCGCCACGGACCGATGCCGCCATTCGTGCGCGCCGACTACCCGGGCGCCGTGCGCGGACTCGAGCAGGTGATCGTCCTGCCGATCAACGAGCGCTACCGCGAACGGCACGTGCAGCACGTCGCGAAAGCCATCCGCGCCGCGATCGGAGCGCTGCAGCATGCCTGACGCCGCCTCGCCGCTGCGCCTGTTGATCGTCGGTTTCGGCGGTATCGCCGCTGCCTACCACCAGGCGCTGCAGCGCACGCCCGCGCTGCGACTCGTCGCCGTCGTCGAGCCCGATGCCGCCCGTCCCACTCCTGCCGACGTGCCGCGCTTCGCTTCGCTCGCGTCGTTCCGGCAGTCTGGCGTCGCCGCCGACGCAGCCCTCGTGCTGACCCCGCCAGCGACCCACGAACTGCTCGTCGCGGAACTGCTCGGTCTCGGCGTGCACGTGCTGTGCGAGAAGCCGCTGGCGCCGACGATTGCCGCCGCGGAACGCATGCTCGCCGCCGCCCGCGTCGCCGGCCGTCGGCTGATGATGGGCAGCAAGTTCCGCTACACGCCGGACGTGGCCGCGGCGCAGCGTCTGCTGCACGACGGCGCCTGCGGCGACGTCGTGCTCTACGAGAACGTGTTCTGCTCGCACGTCGACATGACGCGCCGTTGGAACGCCGTGGCGGCGCAGAGCGGCGGCGGCGTCCTGATCGACAACGGTTGCCACAGCGTCGACGTCGCGCGCTTCCTGCTCGGCCCCATCGCGCGGGTCCAGGCGATGTTCGGACGCCGCGCCCAGCCGATCGCCGTCGAGGACACCGCGCGTCTGTTGTTCATCAGCGGCAGTGGCGCGCTCGGATCGATCGACCTGTCGTGGAGCGTGCACAAGGAGACGGACAGCTATGTCCGCATCCACGGCACCGCAGGCACGCTGGAGATCGGCTGGAAGGCCTCGCGCTGGAAGCCGGCCGGCGGCGAGTGGCGACGCTTCGGTGACGGCTACGACAAGGTCGCCGCCTTCGCGGGGCAACTGGTGGACTTCGCCGCCGCCGTGGCGGGAGCGCCGGGCGTGATCGGCGACGACGATGCGCTGGCTTCGGTCGTGGTCGTCGACGCGGCGTACCGCTCGGCCCGCGAAGCGCGCTGGATCGACGTGCCGGAGGGCGCGCGATGAGCGAGGCCGTTCGCGTCCACCCCACCGCCCTCGTCGAGGACGGCGTCGCGCTCGGCGCTGGCACGTCGGTCTGGGACAACGCGCACCTGCGCCGCGGCGCGCGGGTCGGCCGCGACTGCATCGTCGGCGAGAAGGCCTACCTCGCCTACGACGTCGTCGTCGGCGACATGTGCAAGCTCAACGCCTGCGTCTATCTCTGCGCCGGCGTCACGCTCGAGGACGGCGTGATGGTCGCTGCGCACACGGTGTTCACCAACGACCGCAACCCGCGCGCGACCGATCCCGACCTGCGCGGCTTGCAGACCAGCGCGCCGACGGCGGCGACGCTCGCGACCTTCGTGCGCATGGGCGCCACGATCGGCGCCAACTGCACGATCGGCCCCGGCCTCGAACTCGGCGCCTTCTGCATGGTCGGCATGGGCAGCGTCGTCACCGCGGACGTGCCGCCGCATGGCCTCGTGATCGGCAATCCAGCGCGCCTCGTCGGCGCCGTCTGCCGCTGCGGCGAGGTCGTCGCCCGCGCCGTCGGCGGCGCCGTCCCGCATGGCGAGCACGCCTGCCGCTGCGGGCGCGCCGTCAGCTGGCCGGCGCGCCCTGCCTGAGGCTCACTGCGCGTACTGCTGCGGCAGGCAGTAGTTCCACTTGTACCAGCGGTCCATCGAAGTGGCGGGGCCGCGCAGGATGCCGCCGTAGTAGATCGCCTGTTCGCGCACGGCATTGTCGGTGGTGACCTCGGCCAGCAGGTGCAGCCCGCCGATCAAGAAGCCGTGCGCGCCGCCGAGCGGCGAGTCGCCGAAGCGGATGCCCTGCGCGAGGCCGTCCCAGTGGTTGGCCGGCACCGGCGTGCCATTGGAGCTGGCCGGCACGTAGTAGCGCAGGCCGTTGGCCACGAACCCGAACTGCGAGCTCTGGTAGCCGGTCACCCACGAGTACGCGACGGTCTGCACGACGTCCTCGGCGATGTCGCGCAGGATCGGCTGATTGAACGCCTTGTAGGCGCCGAGGTACCCGTACAGCACGGCGCCGTGCTGCCACGGCATGAAGAACTCGTGGTTCATCGGGTAGCCGGTGTTGGCGTAGTTCTGCTGGAACACCATCGCCTTGCTGGCGTGCGTCTTGCGGCGCTGGACCTCGACGATCTCGTTGACGCGGCGCATCGCGTAGGCCTTGAGGCTCGCGTCGCGCGTCGCCTGGTAGCACTGCGCGAAGCCCTGCATCGTCCAGCCCTCGGCGCGGGCCGCCTGGATGTTGGCCGTGTAGTAGTACGTCAGGCGCATCAGGCCCTTGAGGCTCTGGCCGAGCTGACGCAACTCCTCCTTCGCCCACGCGTCGCCGGTCACCGTCCAGTAGTCGAACAGCAGGTCCGTCGACCAGTGCTCGTGGTCGAAGTGGCCCCAGCCATGCGCGCGCGGCTGGCCGACGCTCAGCGTGCGGTACTGCGGGTACGGATCCTGGTCGCGCAGGCGCAAGCGCCCGAGCCGTTCGCCCGGCAGGCTCAGCATCGGCGTGCCGTCCCACAGGATGATCTGCTGCTCGGCGCCGACCTGCAGGCCGTACAGGTGGTACGGACGCATCGCCTGGGCCCAAGCCATCTGTTCGAGCTTCTGCAGCAGCGCGGGGCAGGCTCCCTGGACCGCGTGCGCGAACTCGGGGCTCAGCGGGTGATTGCGCGGCGTGCCGGTCGTCTCGGTCACCATCGCGTCGCCGCGCGAGCCCCACGTGCCGAACCAGCCGCTGTTGTTCTGCCAGCTGACGAGTTCCGCATTGGCGCGAGCATTGGCGTCCGCCGGGCCCGGGATCGGTCCGCCGACGAGGCCGGCCGCCTTCGTGCGCTGCCACGCCTGCTGCGACGCCAGCGCGTAGAGCGGCTGCTCGTTGCGCGCCAGGGCGCTGCTGCGCCAACGCTCCAGCTCTGCGCCGCTCGCGCCCGCCGGCTCGACGCGCAGCAGGAAGCGGTAGCGGCGCGTCTGCGCGTCGGTCAGGTAGGTGTCCGTCATGACGCGGTAGCCGCCGTAGCCGCCGTCGCGCAACTCGTAGGCGCCGACGCCTTCCTCGCCAGCGCGATAGACCAGCGCGCCCGCCGCGCCGCGGATCAGGAACCACGCGCCGCGGACGTCGACCGTGCCGAGCGCGCGCAGATTGGGGTCGGTATTGCCGGTCGGCTCCACGTCGGCGCCCAGGTAGTCGTTGCCGAGGACCCAGTCCACCTGCACGAACGGCAGATCGCGGAACTCGGTCACGTAGAACGTCGACGACAGGTAGTCGCGGCCGATGCCGGTCTGGCCGGCGAAGGGCTGGTGGTACGTCCGATGGCGCGTCGTCCGCACCAGCGGCGAGCTCTGCAGCGTCTCGCCGGCGCCAGCTGCCAGCGCGCGATACCCGACGTTGAACGTGTCGCGCACCTCGGCGCCGAACTCGAGGCCATCGATGCCCTGTGCGACCCAGGCATTCCGCTCGAAGGCGCCCGCGAGCGGCTGCTCGTCGCGCGCCACCGTGTAGGTCTTCGATTCGCCGGGCTGCAGGACGTCCGTGAACTGCGCCTGGGCGACCTTGATCGAGCCGTCGGCCCAGTACTGCAGCGGCAGCCACGCCGTCTGATGGCCGCTCACGACCATGTTGCCGAGCTGGCTGGCCGGGTACGCGCCTTCCGGGAACGGCACCGATGCCTGGATCGTGTCCGTGCGTTCGCGCGTCGAGGCATTGCGCACGGTGAAGTCGAGCGTGATGTCGAGCGGATTGCCCGCGCCGCCCGGACCGCCAGGACCGCCGCCAGAACCGGGGTCACCGCCGCCACCGCCGCCGCCGCCGCCCTGGCTGGCATTGTTCGACTCCATGCCGCCCGAGCCGCATGCCGCGAAGGCGAACAGGAAGGCTGCCGAGATCAGATGGCCCGTCGAACGCTTGCCGTGGGTGCTGGTGCTCATGATGGTGCATCGAGGCGTTGGACGCCCTGACACCAGGGCATCGGCGCGCCATGCACGCCCGCTCGACCGAACAACGGTGGACCGTCCCAGTCCGGGCTTCCGCCGCCGAACCATGGCAGCTAACGTCCGTTGCCATGCGAGAGTGGCGGAACTGGCAGACGCACAGGTTTTAGGTACCTGCGGGCGCAAGCCCTTCAGGGTTCAAGTCCCTGCTCTCGCACCACTGCCGCCGCCCCACGATCGCTCCATCGGCGCCATGGCAACCGGCGCCCGATCGGCTACTCTCATCGCCCCTGGATCCCAGACGAAATGACGCACGTCATCGCCCAACCCTGTGTCGGAGTGAAGGACAAGGCCTGCGTCGACGTTTGCCCCGTGGATTGCATCCACGGCGGTGACGCCGACCCGCAGCTCTACATCAACCCCCACGACTGCATCGACTGCACGCTGTGCGTCGAGGCATGTCCGGTGCAGGCGATCTTCGCGGAAGAAGATCTGCCGGCGGAATGGAAGCCCTTCGCCCAGGTCAATCGCGACCACTACGCCAAGTAGTGACCGCCGCCCCGGCGCGCTGCGCCGGCGTCCGGATCCGCCGTGTCAGCGCCTGATCGCTACAGCCGGCAGCAGCGTTTCGCCGGCGTCGGCATCGACGGCCAGCGGCGCATCCGCGCCAGCACCGTCCTGGTCGTGGGCTGCGGCGCCCTGGGGACCCACGCCATCGACGCGCTCGCCCGCGCTGGCGTTGGCACGTTGATCGTCGTCGACCGCGACGTCGTCGAACTGTCCAACCTGCAGCGCCAGTCCTTGTTCCGCGAGGCCGACGCCGCTGCGGGCCTGCCCAAGGCGATCGCCGTCGCCGACCGCCTGCGCGAGGTCAATGGCGACGTGCGCGTCGTGCCGCACGTGGCCCAGTGCTCGGCGTCGTGGCTGCAAGGCCTGGGCGTGAAGCCCGACGTCGCGCTCGATGGCTCCGACAACTTCGCCACGCGCTACCTGCTCAACGACTGGTGCCGCAGCGAGGGCGTGCCGTGGGTCTACGCCGGGGCCGTCGGAGGCGAAGCGGCGGCGATGACGGTGCGCGTCGACGGCCCGTGCCTGCGCTGCGTCTGGCCGGAGGCCGAACAACCGGGCGAAGCCGCCACGTGCGAGACGCGCGGCATCCTCGCCCCCGCCATCCAGGCGGTCAGCGCCTTCCAGGTGGCGGAGACGATGAAGCTTCTGGTCGGCGCGCCGACGACCCGCGGCGTGTTCACGTGCGACGTCTGGCGCGGCAGCTACCAGGTGGTCGACCTCGCCGCCGAGCCGGCGCCGGACTGCCCCGTCTGCGCGCGCGGCGTGCATCCAGCGCTCGACCGGCCGGCGGTCGGCGCGGTCACGCTCTGCGGCCGCGACGCCGTGCAGGTGGAGCCGCCGCCTGGACGCCAGCTCGATCTCGTGGCCTTCGCCGCGCGCGTGCGCAGCGTCGCCGACGATGTCGCCGTGACGCCGCACCTGGTGCGCTTTCGCGCCGATGGCGCGCGCATCAGCGTGTTTCCGGGCGGACGCGCCCTGATCTTCGGCGTCCAGGACCCTCTGCGCGCCCAGGCGCTGTACGACCGCTGGATCGGCTCGTGAACGACCCGGCCCGTTACCTCGACCATGCGGCGACCAGTTGGCCGAAGCCGCCAGCGGTCCGCGCCGCCGTGCTCCGCTTCCTCGACGAGGTCGGCGTGAGCGCTGCACGCGGCGACGGGCCGCGCTGCGCGGAAGCCGCCGCCGAAGTCGACTTCGCCCGCCGTGGCCTCGCACGCATGTGCGGCGTGCCGACGGACCGGATCGCGTTCGGGTCCGGCGCCACCGAGGCGTTGAACCTGCTGCTGCGCGCCGTCCTTCGCCCCGGCGACCGCGTGGTGACCACGGCCTTCGAGCACAGTTCGTTGGTCCGCCCGCTGCTCGCGCTGCAGCGCGAACGCGGCATCACCGTCGACGTCGTCGAGCCCGACCCCTCCGGCGACCTCGATCCGGACGCGGTCGCGGTCCGCTTGCGCGCCGGACGGACGCGGCTGCTGGCGGTCTCGCACGCGAGCAACGTCACGGGCGCGGTGTTCGACGCCGCGACGCTGTGCCGGCTCGCGCGCGAGCACGGCGCGCTGTCTCTCGTCGACGCCTGCCAGTCGGCAGGCCACCTGCCGCTCGCCGTCGGCGCCGACATGCTCGTCGCCAGCTGCCACAAGGGACTCGAGGCCCCACCCGGGCTCGGCTTCCTGGCCGTTGCGCCCGACGTCGTGCTGCCAGCACAGAAGCAGGGCGGCACCGGCAGCAGCCGCGCGCTGGCTGAACATCCGTCGGAATGGCCGCAGGCGTTTGAAGCCGGCACCCCGAACACCTTGGCGTTGTTCGGCCTCGCGGCGGCCCTCCGCCATGCCGCGGCCCGCCCCGCTTCCCCCTCGCACGCGATCGACCGCCTGCTCCGGTTCGAGGCGGCGGCGAGCGCGATCCCCGGCATCCGCTTCCTGCCAGCCCCCGCCGGTCGCCGCCTGCCGGTCGCAGCCTTCACGCACGCGCACTTCGACGTCGCGGAACTCGGGGCGATCTGCGCCGGCGCGGGCTTCCACGTGCGCACCGGCCACCTGTGCGCGCCGTGGCTCCTGCGCCGCTTCGGCGCCGACGGCGGCGTGGTGCGCGTCAGCCTGGGCCACGCCGAGTCGGCCGACGCCTTGCCGGAGCTGGTCACGCTCCTGCAGGCCGCGACCACCGGCTAGCGCGGCAGGCGCGCGTCGATCGGCAGCGGCAGCGTCGCCGGTTCGAGGAACTCGTACGCCGCCACTGCGGCTTCGAACCAGGGATCCGTCGCGCCGATGCCTTCAGGCTGGTTGCGCTGCTCGGGCGGAACGTGCGGCTGGTACTTGCCGGCGCCGGCCTGGCTGCCGGCGAGCACGAGATCGCGCACGAACGTGCGCTCGAGCCGCCAGACCGCCAACGACGGATGGCTCCCCCGGCGCCAACACGCCGCCTCGAGCGCCGCCGCGAACGCCGGGTCGTCGAGGCGTCCGGCCGCGCGCAGCGTCAACGCCGCGCGCAACGGTTCGTCGGTGATGGCGTCGAACGCCACGGTCTGCCGACGCGCCACCGCGACAGGCGCCCAGACGCCGTCGCCGACGCCCTGTGCATCGCTGACTTCGCCGACGGCGATGCGCCACGCGAGCGCCAGCGCGACGTGGGCTTCGACGGCGTCGTTGCCGCGCCAGCTGACGGCCGCGGCCACCGCATCCGCGGGCGCTGCGGCGAGGACGTGAGCGACCGCCAAGCGTTCCGGCACGTCGTTGCGCGGCCCGACGGCCCCGTCGAACCAGCCGCGAAAGCGCGCCAGCGTCCGCGCGTCGGCGGCCAGGGCCTCCAACACGGATGGCTCCGGGCGCTCGCCTTCCGACGTCACGTCGCCAGCGATGGCCGCGCAGCGCCAAGCCGCGGCGCGCA
>JBEITC010000549.1:0-2409 GCA_040375075.1 Planctomycetota bacterium
CGCTCCTTCGCTTCCGCGGCGGCCTGCTGCTCGCCGCGGGCCGCCGTCGCTGCGTCGACGGCGACGCCGGCGCGGGCGAGGCCCGCCGCGAGGCGCGCGTCGTTCTCCGCGTCGCCGACGATCGCCAGCGCGACCTTGCCGTCCTTGCCGATCACGAACTTGGTCGGCAGGCCCTGCACGTGGTACAGCCGCTGCGACGCGCGCTGGTCGAACGTCTTCGAGCTGCGGTCGTTGGGATCGCAGGTGAAGACGATGTCGGGGTACTGCGCCGCGTTCTTGTCGATCCACTCCTCGAACTTCGCGCGCGAGTCGCTGGTGCACACCGCCAGCACGACGACGCCGTCGGCGGCGTGCGCCTTCGCTTCGGCCTGCACGCGCGGGACCGACGCGATGCACGGCCCGCACCACGTCGCCCAGAAGTCGAGCACGACGACCTTGCCGGCATGGTCGGCGATGCGCACTTCCTTGCCGTCGCGCGTGACGCTGACGAAGTCGGGCGCCACGGCGCCGGCCTCGAGCAGCTTGGGCTCGTCCTGGGCGGCGAGCGGGATGGTGAGCAGGGCGGCGAGGAGCGCAGCAGAACGCGGCATCGGCATGCGACGCATCCTAGTCCGCGCGCAGCAGCGACCGGCATGCGCACATCCGCCGATCCGTCGACCCGGCAACGTTGGTACGGTTGGCCGGCGTGACCCGCCCTTCGCTCGCATTCGCCGTCGCGCTCGTTGCCGTCGCAGTGGCGCCGCGCGCTCAGTCACCGCGCTGGATCGCCGGCGTCGCGCCGCACCTCGCGGTCAGCAATGACGAGAACGAATGCGGCATCGGCGCCGTCGTGCCGTGGGCCGATCGCCTGTGGGTAGTGACCTACGCGCCGCACAAGCCGAACGGCAGCAGCGACAAGCTGTACGAGATCACGCCGGACCTGCGGCTGGTCGTGCGGCCGGAGAGCCAGGGTGGCACGCCTGCCAACCGCCTGATCCACCGCGAGTCGCAGCAGTTGTTCCTCGGGCCATACGCGATCGACGCCGCTGGCGCGGTGCGGGCGATTCCGTATGCGCGCATGTTCGGCCGCCCCACCGGCATGGCACGGCACCTGACCGACCCGGCCGGCAAGGTCTACCTCGCGACGATGGAAGAAGGGCTCTACGAGATCGACGTGCGCACGCTCGCCGTGACCGAGCTGTGGGCCGACGAACAGCGCACGTCCGGCAAGCACGCCGGCCTGCCCGGCTATCACGGCAAGGGCCTCTATTCGGGCCAGGGCCGCCTCGTCTACGCCAACAACGGCGAGCACGGCGCGGCCGCGATGCGCGACCCGGCGACGCCGTCGGGCGTGCTCGCCGAGTGGGATGGCGCCGCGCCGGCGTGGACGATCGTGCGCCGCAACCAGTTCACCGAGGTGACCGGGCCCGGCGGCATCGGCGGCAACGCCGACGCGGCGCGCGATCCGATCTGGTCGATCGGCTGGGACCACCGTTCGCTGATCCTGCAGACGCTGCACGACGGTCGCTGGCACAGCTACCGCTTGCCCAAGGGCTCGCACAGCTATGACGGCGCGCACGGCTGGAACACCGAGTGGCCGCGCATCCGCGACATCGGCGAAGACCGCTTGCTGATGACGATGCACGGGCTGTTCTGGGGCTTCCCGCGCGACTTCCGCCCCGGCCACACCGCGGGCATCACGGCGCGCTCCGCGTACCTGAAGGTGATCGGCGACTTCTGCCGCTGGCAGGATCGCGTCGTCTTCGGCTGCGACGACACCGCGCGCTCGGAGTTCCTCAACACGCGGCGCGCCAAGGGCCGCATCCCAGCGCCGCGCTCGCAGAGCAACTTCTGGTTCGTCGCGCCCGAGCGACTCGGCGCGTTCGGCCCGCTGCGCGCAGTCGGCGCGCTGTGGGCGCACGAAGACGTCGCCGCCGGCACGGTGACCGAGCCGCTGCTGGTCAACAGCGTCGCGCCGCGCGGCCTGGTGGCGGACTTCGCGCACCGCGGCCTGCACCTCGCGCACGCCGGCGACGCGCCCGTGCGCATCGTCGTCGAAGCCGACGCCAGCGGCGCTGGCACGTGGACCGTCGCACGCACGGTCGAACTGCCCGCGCACGGCCACGCGTGGCTGCCGCTCGACTTCGCGGCGCTGTGGATCCGCCTGCGCAGCGACGGCGCGCTGCGCGGCGCCGTCGCCGTCGCCCACCTCGCTGGCGAGGACACGCGCGGCGAAGCGCCGGGCCCGCAGTTCGCGGGACTGGCCGCGGTCGGCGACGAGGCGGCGCTCGGCGGCCTCGTGCGCGCGCTGCCCGGCAACGAGTTGGAGCTGTCGCTCGCGCCGGTGCGCTGCGACGCCCGCGGCGAACACGACGTCGTCGGCCACGTGCTCGGCGGCGACCTCACGCTGCGCGCGAGCCAGGACGCAGC
>JBEITC010000379.1:0-4056 GCA_040375075.1 Planctomycetota bacterium
CCACCGCGCTGACGGTGCCGATCGCCGGCGCCGCGCGCGCGGCCGGTTGAGCGTTCGCCCGGCGCGGCCGCCGCGCTCGAGTCCGCCGCCGTGACCGACGCCGCCAAGATCCGCGCCACCATCGAAGAGAGCATCGCGACCAAGCAGCGCCTCGCAGCGCAGTGCATCCCCGCCATCCAGGCGCTGTGCGACCTCGCGGTCGCCGTGCTGCGCGGCGGCGGCAAGATCCTGCTGTGCGGCAACGGCGGCAGTTCGTGCGACGCCGCGCACGCCGCCGGCGAGCTGGTCGGTTGGTTCGAGCACAAGAACCGCCCGGGCTACGCCGCGATCGCGCTCGGCCACCAGACGCCTGCGCTCACCGCGATCGGCAACGACGCCGGCTACGAGCACGTGTTCAGCCGCGAAGTCGAGGCGATCGGTCGCCAAGGCGACCTGCTGATCGGCATCACCACGTCGGGCGGCAGCAAGAACGTCGTCGCGGCGATGCAGAAGGCGCGCGCGATGGGACTCAAGACGGCCGTGTTGTGCGGTGAGAAGCGCGGCGCAGCGGTCGAGCTCGCCGACGTCGCCGTGCAGGTTCCTTCCGGCAACACGGCGCGCATCCAGGAGAGCCACCTCGTCTGCGTGCACGCGCTGTGCGCCGCGGTCGAGGACGCGCTCGGCGGCGCGCGCTGAGCCTCAGCGGCCGCCGGCCGGCGTCGTCGCCGCCTGCTCCTTGATGCGCCAGCTGCCGAACCACACGTCGGCGAGCAGCAGGTCCGGCGTCAGCGGGCCGTTGGCCAGCGTCGCCGTCGCCGACAGGTTGGCGGCGCGCTGCAGCAGCGGATCGGGCAGCGGCGTGCTCGGCTTGCCGGCCAGCGCCGCCTCGCCGCCGGGCGGCATGACGACCTGCATCGAGCCGTCGGTCGCCGCCGAGTTGCTCCACCGGCGCAGCTTCGGCAGCAGCGCCTCGAGTTCCGCCACCGGCGCAGCCGCCGCGACGACGATGTAGGTCGTCGTCGGCAGCACCTGCCGCCGCGTCGTCCACGCGAGGTCCTTGTCGTTCGCGCGGCCGGGCAGCCACGCCGCGTCGGCGGCCAGCGGCTGCGCCACGCCGCCCTTCAGCTCGGGCGCTGGATGCAGCAGCAGCGTGCCGTCGGTGTCGCTATGGCTGAACACGTAGACGTGCCGCGGTTCGCCGGACTGCACGCGCAGGCGGAACGGCGTGTCGGGCGCCAGTTCGTCGTAGGGGCGGGCGAGCGTGTAGTCGGGGCCGGCGCCGACGCACCACGAGGCCGCCGGGATCGCCGTGCTGGCGTTGGCGTGGTGGTTCGACCACCAGAAGGCAGCGAAGGCGATGGCTGCGACGGCGGGCAGGACGAGCGCTCGGCGTTCCATGGCGCGCACGCTACGGCGCGCGCCGTTCCGAAGCGACTTGCCGCCGTGCCCGTGAACGCGTCCGATGCCGCCAACCCGGAGGTTCCATGCCCGTCCGCTGGCTGCTCGTGTTGTGTCTCACCGTCCCGCTCGCCGCGCAGGGCGAGTCGTCGAAGAAGTCCGCCGCTGGCGAAGGCGCCGCCAAGGGCGCGCCGGCGGCCGCGACGCCCAAGCGCTTCACGGCGTTCCCGGTGGCCGACGCGCCGCCGCTCGACGTCGACGCCGCGACCAAGGAGGCGGTCGCCGCGCTCGTCGCGCTGCAGCAAGGCGACGGCGACGACGAGTGGCCGTACCAGGGCGTCTACCGCGAGGACGAGAACCTCTCGCCGGTCGGCTACCGCGTCGGCGGCACCGCGCTCGCGTGCCTTGGCCTGATCGCCGCGCCGGGCCTGCCGCAGGACGCCGCGCGCCAGCAGGCGCTGCGGAAGGGCCTCGCCTTCGTGCTGAAGGCGCTCGATCACCCGCGCATGCAGGACGACTTCGTCGGCCGCTACGACGTGCGCGGTTGGGGCCACGTCTACGCGCTGCAACTGCTGCTGTCGCTGCACGACCACAAGCTCGTGCCGGCCGACCTCGCCGAGGCCGCCGCCGCCAAGGCCAAGTGGCTGGTCGCGACGCTGTGCAAGTCGGCGATCCCCGAGGCCGGCGGCTGGAACTACTCGCGGCCGGCGGGCTACCTGAGCCCGCGCACCAGGGCGTCGACGTTCATGACCGGGCCGGCGCTGCAGGCGCTGTTCCAAGCGCAGGCGCGCGGCCACGCGGTCGATGCGACGGTGGTGGAGCAGGCGCTCGCCGCGCTCGATCGCGCGCGCGCCGAGCCGGGCGGCTACTCGTACGGCGCGCCGGCGCAGCCGATGGCCGGCAAGACCGAGGACCAGCTGTCGATGATGGACAAGACGCCGAGCTCGGCGGCGCGCGCGGCGGTCTGCGAGACGACGCTGCTGCTCGCGGGCCGCGGCGACCCGGCGCGGCTCGAGCGCGCGGTCGACCTGTTCTTCGCGCACTGGGACGACCTCGCGGTGCGCAAGAGCCAGACCGGCACGCACATCCCGCCGTACGGCATCGCGCCGTACTACTTCCTGTTCGGCCACGTGTACGCCGCGCAGGCGATCGAGCAGCTCGCCGACGACGGCAAGCGCGAGGCGCTGCGCGCCAAGATGCGCGCCGTGCTGGCGAAGTCGCGCGAGGAGGACGGCAGCTGGAACGATCGCCAGTTCGGCCGCTCCGGCGGCTACGGCACCGCGCTCGCGCTGCTGACGCTGCACATGCCGCGGCTGCCGAAGCCGGTGGCGTGGCCGGGCGCTTCGGCGGCGAAGGGCGAGGCGGCCGAGAAGAAGTAAGCGGGCCGCAGCGCGCGCGGCGGATCGCCGCCGCCAGCGCGCACCCGCACGGTGCGCTGGGCCCAGGCGCCCTGGCGCCAAGCCGTCCGTCGGGCGCTGCGTGGCTGCGCGAGCGGCCACCATGACCGAACTGCGGGTCAGCGGAGCGGCGTCGTCGCCGCCGCTCAGTCGCGCGCGAAGAAGACCCGCACGCCGCGCTTGTTCGCCACCGCGACGTCGAGCCGGCCATCGCCGTCGAGATCCCGCGCGACGAAGCAGGTGCCAGCGCCGCTGCCGACGTCGATCGTGTGCGTCGTGAACGTCGGCTCGGCGCCGCGCGCGATGGCGATCCAGCCGAGCCACGGCTCCGCCATCGGGTCGACGTCGCCCTGCGGCCCGTGCGCCCACCAGCGCTTGCCGGTGATCAGGTCCTCGCGGCCGTCGCCGTCGACGTCGGCGAACGCCAGCGCGTGCGTCTGCGTGACGTGCTCGGCGATCGTGCGCGGCGCGAAGCGCTGGCTGCCGTCGGGCTCGCGCAGGTTGGCGTTCCACCAGATGCCGCGCGCGTGCGCCGAACTGGCGAGCACGTCGACGCGGCCGTCGCCGTCGACGTCGCACGCGTGCAGGTGCGCGCTGTCGAACGCCACACGCTGCAGGTTCGCCGGCCACGGCCCGGCGGCGGCGCGGCCCTGCTTTGGCTGCGACCACCAGCCGTGCGCGCTCAGCACGTCGCGCCGGCCGTCGCCGTCGAGATCGCCGACGCCGAGCCCGTGCGCGTAGCGCGCCGCCGCCGGCTGCTCGGGCCCGCTCACCGGCTGGAACGGCCACGGCTGCGTCGGGTCGGCGCCGGGCGCGAGCCACAGCAGGCTGCCGCCGTCGCCCATCAGCAGCACCGGATCGCCGTCGCCGAACAGGTCGACGTAAGCCGGCGATTCGTTGCATGCCGACGGATGCACGACGAACTCGGCCCACAGCGCGCCCTTCGCGAGGCCGTCGGCGCCGGGGTTGCGCAGCCACGTCGCCGGCGCGCCGGGCATGCCGACGACGATCTGGTCGGTCCAGCCGTCGCCGTCGACGTCGTCGGCCCAGCACGCAAAGCACTTGCTGTAGCTGGCGCTGCCGTCGCCGTGGTCCTTCGCCGCGCGGATCGGGCACGGCGCGAACTCCGGCGCGCGGTACCAGAAGTCGCCGACCAGCAGGTCGAGGTCGCCGTCGCGGTCGACGTCGGCGGCGGCGACTGCTTCGCTGCGGAACTTCGCGTCGACGACGACCTGCTGCCAGCGGCCCGGCGGCCGCGGCCCGCCCGGCGCGGCGCACGCGC